>MHBQ01000047.1:0-855 GCA_001803315.1 Lentisphaerae bacterium RIFOXYC12_FULL_60_16 | reverse complement strand
AGCATGCCGAACATCTCGTTAAACAGGACGCTCCCGATGCTCGCGCCAGCCAGAAACACGGCGGCGTCCCATCGGCCCGAGGCCAGACCAACGGCCGCCGTGCCCGGGCACCAGGACCCTATGACAAAGCCCACGCCCAAGAGCAGTCCACCCACGATCTGTGCCCCGTAGATGCTGGGCATGAAAAACAGTTGTTCCTCGTTAATCCAGCCCAGGCCGCCGGCGTACAACAGCCCGAACATCGCCACGATAACGGCTGTGAACATGACCTTCAGCACCGCCATGTCGCGGAAGTAAAAGATGCCGGCCAACCGGCGGGCGCTGCCGAAACCAGCACGTTCCAGGGCGAACCCGAAGGCCAGACCGATCGCCAGCGCAGCCAGCATGGCCGTGGGGGCGGAGAGCGCGTCGTTGCCAAAGAAGGTTTCAATCATACCACTGCCTCCTGACCAGCCAGGCGGCGGCATATCCGCCGGCAAAGACGCAGATGAGGAAGACCAGGCTGCCGGATAGCAACATCGCGCTACCCGATAGCGCTTGGCCCGAGGTACATCCCTGGGCCAAACGACTGGCGAAGCCCGCCAAAACACCACCGATCAGTGCCAGGGAGAGTCGTAGCCTGCGCGATGCCTTCCTGCCTCGCTCGATCTGAAATATGACCCGCCGTGCCAGCACGGCCGAAAACAGGCCCCCCAGGAACACCCCGGCAAGCATGAAAACCAGATAGTAGTTCAGCGGCTTGTCGCCCCACGCACCGAAATACTCGCTGGCCTGCGTGTGGGACGGTGCCAGACAGCCCTCCGCCCACGCCGCGAACCGCGACAGACCGCCGGAAGCCCCCAATCCGGCGCCTAG
>MHBQ01000046.1:8619-13476 GCA_001803315.1 Lentisphaerae bacterium RIFOXYC12_FULL_60_16 | reverse complement strand
ATCCGGAAGAATGATAGCCCCGCGCCTGCCCTGAGCCAGGTCGAAGGGCTACGAGCGGTCCCCTCTGGTTTTTCCCTCTGAATACTGACCTCTGAAAACTGAACACTTCCAATCCCCATACGTTCCGGTCTATCCAAATGACACCCGGACATGATATAAGTAAAGGCCATGCGTGCCGGATTCGCCATCACCGACATTACGCCGGAGGGACCCGTCCCCCTCATGGGATACCCCGGCCCACGCCGCCTCTCCACCGGGATACGGGACCCCCTCCAGGCACATGTCCTGCACGTCCGTAGCGGACAGGGCGGGCTGATCCTGGTCGCACTGGACCTGTTCTGGCTGGATCCCCTCTTCTCCGCACAGCTTCGGAACGATATCGCCCGGGATACCGGGCTGGCGATAGAACAGGTGTTCATCGGTTGCACCCATACACATACGGCGCCCGTCACCAGCCGCCTGATCAACTGCCTGGGCACCCCCGCCTACAGTGAACCGGACCCCGCATACCTGGGGTTGATCCGGAAACGCGTGGTGCAAGCCACCGCCCAGGCCGCCGCCACCACTCAACCGGCAACCCTCGAAGCATTCAATATCCCGGACCCGGACCATCCCGCCGAATCCCTCGCAGGGTTGATCGTGAGGGATGCCGGACAATCCAACATCCTGTCCCTCCTGCTCGCAACCCGCAGGATCCCGAACAGCCTGGGCGAATCCGTCCCGCAGGTGTCGGCGGATTGGCCCGGCGTATTCCGCAGGGAATTATCGCAACAGCTCCATATCCGGGAATGCTCACTCCTGATTCTGATCACTCCGCCGATGACGCCTGCATCGCCGCCATCCCCACCAGTGCCCCTTGAATCCATCGCCGGAACCCTGGCCCGAACCGTGTCGGATCGTATCCGCACCCCCGCGTCGCCAGTCCATTCCGGTGACCCCGTTTTCACCGGCAGACGGGCATCCATCATCCTTCCGCGCCGGCCCATTCCCTCCCTGTGGGACAGCCGCCTGCTCTGGTCGGATGCCAGAATCGCCTACGAACAACAAACCGCTTCCACCGCCGACCCGGCAACCCTGGCACCGGCGCGCCGCGCCATGCAGTCCGCCGACGGCATGATGAAATTCTCCCTGTCCCAGCAGGCCAACAAGCTCGACGCCATGCTTGGCCCCTATGCAACCGTGGAGGTACAGGTGGTCCGCATTGGCGATACCCTCACCCTGGCGGGTTTACCCGGTCTGCCCATCGGCCTGCCTGCCATTCCACCGCCGCCCGGCCGTCCATGGATCATTGTCAGCCCGGTTAACGGCGACCTGCAGGGATATGTATCCCCCGAAAACCAGCCCACGGCGCTCCCCAGCCCCTTCAGCCCGGACACCCTCCCGCTGTTCGCCCGACAGGTACACCAACTGGCCGCATCCCTCTAGGCCCCCTCCCAAACATACACATAGCCTCAAAATATATTCTTGTATTATGTATAATATAATATACCTTATTACTAATTAAGAGAATTATAATAGACATTATAAAAGAGGCATCCGTGCAAGATTCGTTGAGCAGAGACACCCGAAACTATGCGTCCCCGATACCGGTGCAACGTGCGTTGAGGAAGTTTGGCCGCGATCTTTGCGATGCCAGACGGCGACGGCGTATTGCTTCCGCCGTTCTGGCCGAACGGGCATCCGTCAGCCGTGCCACCATGTCCAAGGCCGAGAAGGGAGATCCCGGCGTGGCGTTCGGGACGTATGCAAGGATACTTTTTTCGCTGGGCATGTTGGACCGGCTGTCCGACCTGGCGGATGTCAGGCATGACGATCTTGGATTATTGCTGGCGGATGAGTCTTTGCCAAAGAGAATCCGCCGCAAGGCAATTCCACCGGAGACTGGCAATGCGTAATGCCGTTCATGTCTATGCGGATCTGCAGGGCACCGCGCATTATGTCGGACGTCTGTGGGTTCACAACCGCGGAAACCGACAGGCGGCATCCTTCCAGTATGATGATGCGTGGCTTGCCAATCCGGACAGGTTCCCGTTGGAGCCAGCCCTCAGCCTTGGGAAGGAAGCTTTCCATACGGAGAACGGCACGGTGTTGTTCGGAGCTATAGGCGATTCTGCGCCTGACAGGTGGGGACGCGCACTGATGCGGCGTGCAGCACGACGGGAGTCCCGCATCCGCAGCACCGCACCGGGTTCGCTTATGGAAATTGACTACCTGTTGCGTGTCCATGATGAAGCACGGCAGGGCGCGCTTCGGTTTGCACTGGAAAAGGGCGGCACATTTCTGTCACCGGACGGATGCAGCATACCGCCGCTTGTGGAACTGCCGAGGCTGCTGGCGGCGGCGGAACATGTTGATCTGGATGATGACAGCGATGAGGATCTCCGACTCCTGCTTGCCCCGGGATCTTCGCTGGGCGGTGCCAGGCCAAAAGCATCCATCCGGGATAGCGATGGCATCCTTTCCATCGCCAAGTTTCCGCAAAAGAGTGATGATTATGATGCCGTTGCATGGGAAGCCGTCGCATTGAATCTAGCCGAAAAGGCGGGTATTTCTGCAAGCCAAAGCCGCCACGAAAAAATCGCCGGCAAATCCGTCTTGATTCTGAAGCGGTTCGATCGTTCCGGACGGATACGCATTCCGTTCCTGTCGGCCATGAGCATGATTGGCGGCAAAGATCAGGAAACGCGGAGTTACCTGGAAATCGCCGATGCGATCAACCGGGTTGGAGCCAGTCCCAAACGGGATCTTGCCGAACTATGGCGGCGCATGGTGTTTACGGTTTTGATTTCAAATACCGATGACCATATGCGCAATCATGGATTCCTGTATACCGGCATATCCGGCTGGGTTTTATCCCCTGCCTATGATATGAACCCCACGCCCACCGACGTGAAGCCGAGGGTCCTCTCAAACAGCATTGACGAGACAAACCAGAAGGCTTCGCTTGATACGGTCTTTGAGGTTGCCGGGTATTTTCATGTTACGCCTGAAAACGCCAAGGCGATTTGCGGCGAAGTTGCGCGCGCGGTTACAACGTGGCGTCAGGAAGCCTCCGCCCTCGGATTGTCAAACCCTCAGATAGATCGTATGGCTTCGGCGTTTGAGCATGATGATCTCAAAAAGGCCGTGGCTTTCATGCGCTCATAGCCCTTGGATGGTTCGACAGGCTCACCGCAGGCGAAGCTCAGGGCAGGCACGAGGCTACATCTTGCGGTGAGCCTGTCGAATCCGTCCCCATCCTGTCTCTCCCGTCAAACTCCCCTCCCGGTCTGTCCACTTTCCCCAATCTGAACACTTCCCCTCGCCCCCCGCCCCTCCGGGATTGGCATAAGAAACCTGCCGTGCTATACGTTCGATATACAAGGAGTCCATCATGTCACCTGCCTGCACCTGCCCGGCAACATGGCTTATCCTGATCGTCACCCTGTCCGCAACCCTGGCGGAACCCACCACCGACACCAACCGCATGGTCCGCCCCGGCCTCACCGCCGACCGGAACCTGCGGCAGGTCTGGGTGGACGCCACGGCAACCGGCATCGGCAAGTTTGACCCGGTGGAATTCTTCCTCATCGCCGAACACAGCGGACATGCCTACGAATCCATTGCCGTCACCCCGGTCATGCCCAGCGCCATCCACCAGGCCCTCGAATTCATCGGCATCCCGCGCGGCCTGCCGGTCGATTTCAACCAGCACCGCTACTGGCCCAAGGGCGAACGGGTCCGCATCACCTTCGTACAAGGAACCAACGCCGGGCTGCGGGTTGAATCGCTGATTATGGACCGCGACACCGGCAAACCCCTCCCCGCATCCGGCCTGGTCTTCACCGGTTCCCGCACCACGGAAATCACGGCGTTGGATCCCAAGCCCGAATATGCCGCCGATACCCGGTCGCCGAATGCCATCGCCTCCAATTACAACGAACCCACCACGGTCCTGGATGTGCCGTGGAAAGCCGTCCAGGGCGAAATGTACCGCCGCCAGACCGCCAACCCGGACCACCTGTTCCCCAGCAACACCCCCTTGCGCATTCTGCTCGAACCGGATCGCACCGACGGGAAACACCGGGTGGTGGACCTCACCCTGTCCCTGGCGCCCGCCCCGGAAACCGCCGGCGCCACCCTGGCCGATATCCGCTTCACCATCCGGACAACCACCGGCACACCGCCGGTTGAAAACGGATCGCTGACCGGCGCGCTGGAATATTTCACCCGCCTGACCCGGGAAGGTCATGACCCCTTCGTCCATATCACGATGGATCCCGCCCTGCAACTGGGCGCCGTGAAAGCCGCTGCGGAAATCCTTGCCTCGATCGATACCGAAACCGGCATCCGCGTGGAACCGCCGGAACCCGGCCACCTGTACATCCGCGCCTTCCTGCCCGACGAACAACACCGGGACCGCACCCGCCGGCCCGGACAACCCTGGGAACTCTACCTGGTCCCCTCCAACGGAACCGTCCGGGCCACCGTGGTCCACCTCGAACCGCAGTGGCGTGACGATACGGTTTTCCCCGACCTGGACCTGACCCTGGCGGCGGTACCCTCCCCAACCGACCTGAACCGGCAGATGGACGCTTTGGGCAAGGGCATCCCGGTGATCCTGGTGTATGCCGCGCCCGGCATCACGCACGGCCAGTTGATGGCCTACCTGGAACCGATCCGTGAACGATGCCGGATCATCTATGTATACGTGGACGAAAAGCCGGACGTACCCACCCGACCCCGGCGGATCCCGTCCATCGAGCCCACCACCACATGACGGTACACCAGATGAGAGAAGCGCGTATTCAGTTTTCAGTGTTCAGTATTCAGATGAGATTGGGAAAAACCTGACAACTTCTCCGCATAATGTAGCCC
>MHBQ01000046.1:7363-8595 GCA_001803315.1 Lentisphaerae bacterium RIFOXYC12_FULL_60_16 | reverse complement strand
CTGACAACTTCTCCGCATAATGTAGCCCCGCTCTATGAGCGGTCCCCTCTTTATGCGCTCATAGAGCGCGGCTACATCCGGACAACTGAACACTCTCTTCTGAACACTGAATACTTCCCCTTCCCCTCCTCACATGGAAGCCCGTCGGTTCATCACACGGCCTGCCAACCACCAACCAGCCCGGCCCGGGGTCGGGCCGGCTCCAACCGGACCAGACGGCGGCGACAGCGCGCCGCCCTCCAGGTGCCACGTACGACTTCATACTCTTTTCCATATTCCATCGCGGTGCCGGCGTACTCGCCCGGACCGCGAGGTAAACCCGGGCTTCCATTTCGACAAGGGCAACGGATTCACGTCAGATGGCGCCAGCCGCAAGGCGGAGCCGTCGGCGCCATACTCCTGGTATGCGCCGACGGATCCAACGCAGCGGATGGCGCCATATCACGCGAATCCGTTGCCCCGAAATGGAAGCCCGTTGGTTCATCACACGGCCTGCCAACCACCAACCGGACCAGCCCGGCCCGGGGTCGGGCCGGCTCCAACCCGGACCAGACGGAAACCCCTTCTACTCCCGACCAAACCGCCGCTGCAATTCGTGAAACGAGGTCAGGATCATCGTGGGCCGCCCATGCGGACACGTGTAAGGCATCCGGGTGGCGGCCAGATCACGGACAATCTGTTCCAGCACCTCCACGGACAAACGGTCATGCGCCTTGACGGCCGCCCGGCAGGCCGCCCGGGCAATGGTTTCTTCACGCCACCGGCTTTTTGCACCGGCAGGTCCGGCTTCCTCAATCGCCGTGGCGATATCCATGATGATCGAGCCGACCGACGCCTCACCCAGGCAGGCCGGCAGACTGTCCACGACGAAGGCATTGCCGCCAAAATCCGAGATGCCGAATCCCATCGTCCGCAACACCTCCAGCTGCTGACGGACCCGGGCCGCGTCACGCGGCACCAGCTCGATCGATTCCGGCAGCAGCAATCCCTGTGACCGCACCTCGCCGGCCTCCACGGCAGCCATGAACCGCTCGAACATCACCCGCTCATGCGCGGCATGGGGATCCATGAGCACCAGGCCGTCCGGCGTTTCCATGACCACATACAGCCCCCCCACCTGCCCCACGATCCGGCACCAGGCCCAGGGCGGCGATCCCACCGGGGGTGGAAGGGAGGCCGCCGGGGTTGCCGGTTCCGGCATGCCGGGTAAAACCGGCATGGTAACCGTCGGC
>MHBQ01000046.1:0-7352 GCA_001803315.1 Lentisphaerae bacterium RIFOXYC12_FULL_60_16 | reverse complement strand
GACCAGCCGGGATTCCGGAAGGTTCTCGATCCGCAACGTCGCCTGCCCCGGCGCCGGACCCGTGCCTGCCGGTACCGGGGCGGGCCGGTCAAATCCCGTGAACGAAACCCCCTGCCCGGCGACCGGTACCGCAGCCGGGGCGGGCAATTCGAGCGCCTTTCGAATCGCGGCAATCACGGCTGAACGCACCCCGTCGGAACGCCGGAACCGGACTTCACGCTTGGTGGGATGCACATTGATGTCCACCAGGCCGGGATCCAGTTCCACGAACAGAAAATACAAGGGATGCCGGTCCGACGGCATCAGGGCGTGGTACGCCTCGCGAACCGCGTATTGCAGGACCGGCGCCGTGGTCGGGCGGCCATTGACAAAGGTATACTGTTCCTGGCGGTCCGACCGGTTAAACGACGGCACGCTGAAGAAACCCGAAACGGTCACGTCGCCGATGGTTTCCCGCACCGCGCGGAACGAGTCCAGGTACGGCGCCCCGAACAGGTCCCGCAACCGGTCGTCCAGCGTGCCCCCGGCCGGCAATTCGTACAGGGGCCGGCCATCCACGCGTAAACTCATGGCAATGGCCGGATGGGCGATGGCCTGCACCAGGAAAACCGAACGACTGTGCTGGAGTTCCGTCGGGGCGCTCCGCATGAACTTCCGCCGCGCCGGCACATTGAAGAACAGGTCCCGCACCTCGAACAGCGTGCCGGGCGGAAACCCGATATCCCGCACATCCCCCACCCGTCCCCCGGTCACCACCACTTCGGTGCCGGACACCGCACCGGCCTCCGCCGTCACCATCCGCAGCCGGGAAACCGACGCGATGGCCGCCATGGCCTCCCCGCGGAATCCCATCGTGGCGATGTGCTCAATGTCGTGGACGTCCCGGATCTTGCTGGTGGCGTGGCGCTCCAGGCACAACAGGGCATCATCCCGGCCCATGCCGCATCCGTTGTCGGCCACACTGACCAGCCGGGTCCCGCCGTGGGCCAGGTTCACCTCAATCCGGGTACTGCCCGCATCAAGGGCGTTCTCCAGCAGTTCCTTGACCACGGAAGCCGGACGCTCCACCACCTCGCCGGCGGCGATCTGGTTGGCCACCTGTTCCGGCAACACCCGGATTCGCTGGGATCCCGTAGTCATGACCCCCACAGGATAGGGCCCCACCCCGCCAACAGGCAAGCTTGGAGGTCGATCATGCAACGGGCCGGGCGGCTTCCAACTCCCGCAACCGGCTCTGGTACTCGCCCAGCATGTCGTTGGCGGTCCGCAGGGATTCGAGGAGCTGATGCAGGATGGCCGCCAGCACCGCGGGCGACCCGTCCAGCAGGGACTGCAATACGTCCGGGGTGATCACCTCAACCACCAGATCGCTTTCGGCGGTCACGTTGGCGGATCGCACCGTATCATCCAGCAATGCCATCTCGCCGATGATTTCCCCGTCGCCACGGGTCCCCACGTTCACGCGTTCGCCGTGGTTGTCGCGCCAGATGGAAACAAATCCTTCCACGATCCGGTAGGCCTCCTGCGCCTGGTCCCCATCGCGGAAAACCAGGTCGCCGCGGGCAAACCGCCGGGTCACAAGTCCATTTGACGTCATCGGGAATCTCCTGCCTTGGTTACGTTCCGGATCGTCGATCAACGTACGGTGGCCGCCACGCTGTCTGCCAGGACCGGGGGCTGGCCAACCTGGCGCAGGTACCGTTCCGCCTTGTCCTCGGCATCGGCCGGGCCGGTGGCGGGAATCACCGCGTCACACAGGAGGGTGACCACATCGCCCCGGACTTCCATCGCACCTTCGCCGACTACATAATAGGTTTCCTGGCGATTGCGCCGCAACTTCAGCACACCGGTCCCCACGGCCGCCACCATCGGATGATGGCGGGCCATGACCCCGATCAGCCCGTCGAGTCCCGGGGCCACCAGCGATTCGACATTGCCCTCCCGCTGCATCATCGTCGGGGTCTGTATGGTTACATCAAACGACGCCATGGTCACCTCGCATGGCCCTTGCGGGCCTTCTCCAAAACATCCTCAATGCTTCCCGCCATGTAAAACGCCTGTTCCGGCACCTTGTCATGCCGGCCTTCCAGGATTTCCTTGAAGGACCGGATGGTGTCGCTCAACGGCACATGCCGGCCGGGAATGCCCACGAACTGTTCGGCCACGAAGAACGGCTGCGACAGGAATTTCTGGATCCGCCGTGCGCGCGCCACGGTCTGGCGGTCGTCCGCCGACAATTCCTCGATGCCCATGATGGCGATGATGTCCTGCAACTCGCGATACCGCTGGAGGGCTTCCTGCACCCCGCGCGCCACGCGGTAATGCTCCTCGCCCACAATCTCCGGCGCCAGCATCGCGGAAGACGATGTCAGCGGATCCACCGCCGGGTAGATGCCCAGTTCCACGATCGCACGCGACAACTCCGTGGTGGCATCCAGGTGCGCAAACGTGGTGGCGGGCGCCGGATCCGTGTAGTCGTCCGCCGGCACATAAATCGCCTGGATCGAGGTGATGGACCCGTTACGGGTGGAGGCAATCCGTTCCTGCATGGCCCCCATTTCGGTGCCCAGGGTGGGCTGGTATCCCACCGCGGAGGGGATATGCCCCAGCAGGGCCGACACCTCGGCTCCGGCCTGGGTGAACCGGAAAATGTTGTCGATGAACAGCAAAACATCCTGCCGGAGTTCTTCGCGGAAATATTCAGCGACCGTCAGGGCGGACAGGGCGACACGGGCCCGGCAACCGGGCGGCTCGTTCATCTGCCCGAACACCAACGCCGTCTTGGCCAGCACGCCGGACTCGTTCATTTCGCGGTACAGGGCGGTGCCTTCACGGGTCCGCTCCCCCACGCCCGCGAACACGGAATAACCGCCATGTTCGGCGGCAATATTCCGGATCAGTTCCTGAATCAGCACCGTCTTGCCCACGCCGGCGCCGCCGAACAGCCCGATCTTGCCGCCCTTCTTGTACGGCGCCATCAGGTCGATCACCTTGATGCCGGTCACCAGGATGATGTCCTGCGTATCCTGCGTGTCGAACGAGGGGGCGGGATTATGGATCGGCCAGCGCTTGTCGCACCGGATCGGCCCCTTGCCGTCGATCGGGTCACCCAGCAGGTTCATCACACGCCCGAGCGTGCCGGTCCCCACCGGTACCCGGATGCCGGCGCCGGTGTTGCACACCTCCGCGCCGCGGACCAGTCCTTCCGTGGCGTCCAGGGCGACCGTCCGCACCAGGTTGTCGCCGAGATGCTGGGCAACTTCCAGGGTCAGATTGTCCGGCCGGGAATCGATGAACGGGTTGGTCAGGGTCAGGGCCGTATACAGGGGCGGAAGGCTTCCTTCCGGAAATTCCACATCAACCACCGCACCGAGAACCTGGACCACCCGGCCGGGCGGGCACATCACCGGGTTGTTTCCAGCTTCCGTCTTTTGTTTTCCGTCTTCCGTCTGGTCCATGGCGTTCGCATCAACCTTTCAGGGCTTCAGCCCCGGACATGATCTCCGTCAATTCCCGCGTAATAGCCGCCTGGCGCGCCCGGTTACGATCCATGATGCAACGATCCACCAGGTCATCCACGTTCCGCGAGGCGGTATCCATGGCCAGAACACGGGCCGATTGTTCCCCGCTCGCATTCTCCAGCATGGCGGCATACACCCGCACATGCAACGCACGCGTGATCAGCAAATCGGACAACCGATCGAGCCCAGGCTCGATCAGGGTCCAGCGTGAGACCGGGGCCGACGGCGGCAACGATTCCGGATCCTGCGGCAGGAACCGCTCCATCAATGGTTCCTGGCTCAACGCGCCGCGCAGGCGGTTCCAGGCCATCCAGACCTCATCGACTTCCGCCGCCTTGAACCGTTTTTGCAAATCCTGGCTGATCCGCACGGCATCCGAATAGGTCGGTCGCATCGACAAGGATCCATAGACAACCGATACCGGTGCGCGATCCCGCAGGAACAGGTGGCCCCGCCGGCCCAGGCAGTGGATCCGGCACGGTTCCGCCCCCCCATGCTCCCCGACCCAGTGCATCACGTGCCGGCCCAAGCCCTGGTTGAACCCGCCGCACAATCCGCGATCCCCGCTGAACACCACCACCAGGCGCCGTTTAACCGGATTCCGGGCCTGAAAACGGGGATCCTCAAGGACCGCCGTCCCGGACCGGTACTTCAACAACCGCTTCAACCGCTGGCTGAAGGCATCCAGCGTCCGCTGGGATTCCTGCAATTTACGGAGCTTGTTGGCCGACACCAGCTTCATGGTCCAGGTAACCTTCCGCGTATTCCGCAGCCGGTTCAACCGTAACCCGAATTCCCGTGCCGTTGCCATAGTCCGTGTTTTCCGCCGGTCAGGCTATCCCCGACCGCGCCTTTTCAATCAGCTCCGTCATCTGCCGTTCCAGGTCCGCATCCAGTTCCGGATGTTCCAGGATGCGTGCGGCCAGGGGGGCCGCCTCCGCCTCCAGCGCCTGGAACAGGCGTTGTTCAAAGGCCCCGATGGAGGCCACCGGAAGGGTATCCAGATGTCCCTTGACCCCGGCGTATATCGCCACCACCTGCTGGGGCAGGGCCAACGGCCGGTTGGCGCCCTGCCGCATGATCATCATCAGGCGCTGTCCGCGGTCCAACTGCCGGCGGGTGGCCGGGTCCAGGTCGGAGGCAAACTGCATGAAGGCGGCCAGTTCCCGGTACTGGGCCAGTTCAATCCGCAACGGCCCGGACACCTGCTTCATGATCTTTCGCTGGGCATCCCCGCCCACCCGGGACACCGAGATCCCGGGATTCATCGCCGGGCGTTGTCCGGAATTGAACAGGTCCGACTCAAGGAAGATCTGGCCGTCGGTGATGGAGATGACATTGGTCGGGATATAGGCCGCAATGTCGCCGGCCTGTGTCTCGACAATCGGCAACGCGGTCAAACTGCCGCCCCCCTGGGCATCGGACAACCGGGCGGCCCGTTCCAGCAGGCGGCTGTGCAGGTAGAACACATCCCCCGGATAGGCTTCACGGCCCGGCGGCCGGCGCAGCAGCAGCGACATCTGCCGGTAGGCCTGCGCATGCTTGGTGAGGTCATCATACACCACCAGGGCATGCCGTCCCGTATCCCGGTAATATTCGGCCATGGTGCAGGCGGTATAGGGCGCCAGGTACTGCATGGGCGCCGGATCGGAGGCCGTGGCCGCCACGATGGTGGTGTAGGCCATCGCCCCGGCGGCCTTGAGCCGTTCATGCACCCGGGCCACGGTGGAACGCCGCTGCCCGATGGCGACATAGAAACACATCACGTCGCCACCCTTCTGGTTGAGGATGGTGTCCACCGCCAGGGAGGTCTTGCCGGTCTTGCGGTCCCCGATGATCAGCTCCCGCTGGCCCCGGCCGATCGGGGTCAGCGCATCCACCATCTTGTAGCCGGTCTGGAGGGGCTCATGCACGTTCCGGCGGTCCAAAATGCCGGGCGCCTTGATCTCGATCCGCCGGGTTTCCTTCTGTTCCAGCGGAGCACCCCCGTCCACGGCTCGTCCGACGGCATCCACGATGCGTCCCAGGGCTGCCTCACCCACCGGCGCCATGGCCAGTCGACCGGTACGGCGGACGGCTTCCCGCTCCTGTATCCGGGCATCATCCGCCAGCACGGCAATACCGATCTGGGATTCCTCCAGGTTCAACACCAGGCCCAGTTCGCCGTTGTCAAACTCCACAAACTCGCCGGCCATGACCCCGCGCATGCCGCTTACGCGCGCAATGCCATCCCCCACGGACAGCACGGTCCCCACCTCCACCGCCTGGGCATGAACATCGAAAGCCGTCAACTCCCGGCGCAAAATCTCGGTGATTTCGCCGGGTTTAAGATCGACCGGCATAAGCCGCTCCCTTCCCACCCTGGATCTGCCAGCGCGAAGCCCGCAAGGATCCCGCCACGCTCCAATCCGTCAGCACATCTTCCACCTGGACCGTAAATCCGCCCATCAGGGAGGGCTTGACGGCCATTTCCAGCTCCACCGGACCCCCGACCCGCTGCCGCAGACGGGTTGTCAGGGCAGCCAACCACGCCGGATCAACGGGGTCCGCCGTCGTCACGCATACCCGCTTCACCCCGTCCGCATTCCGGCACAGGGCCGCAAAGGAATCATCCAGCACCCCCAGCAGACCGCTCCGACGACGGGATTCAAGGAACCGGATCATGCGCCAGGTCAACGGCTGTACCTGGCTCCGGAACGCCTGTTCCAGGATCGTGCGCCGCCGGGTCCGTGGAATGGTGTAATCGGAAAGGAACACCTTCAACTCGCGCGAAACCCGGACCAGCGCCCCGATTCCGGCAAGATCATCGCGGACCGCAGGTACGCAACCGGCCTCCCGGGCCACCTCGAATAACGCCCGGGCGTACACCCGCGCCGCACTGGTCCCCCGCCGCTTCATAGCTCATCCAGTAGATTTTTAAGGATCGAACGACGCATGTCGGGCGTCAACTGCTGACGAAGGATCTTCTCGGTCATGGTCATCGCGAGCATGGCGGCATCCTGCCGGACCGATTCCCGCGCCTTCTGCGTGGCCTGTTCGATGTCCCGGCGGGCCTCGTCCGTCATCAGCTTGACCCGCGCCTGCGAGGCCCGGTCAATCTGGCGGGCCGCAGTTTCCGCCGCCTCACGCGCCGTTTCCAGCAATTCGCCGGCACGCTGCTCGGCCTCCGCCACGATCTGCCGGCCGCGCGATTCCATTTCACCCAGGGAAGCCTTGGCTTTTGCCGCTTCATTCAGCGCGTTACGGATCGACTGTTCCCGCCCTTCCAGGGCGCGCAGGACCGGCTTCCACGCCACCTTGTACAACAGGCCCAGCAACAAGCCGAAGGTTATCCAGGTCAGGATGACCAGGCGATGGTTCAGCTCCAGCAGGTCGGGTGCTTGACCCACCGGCACGGCTGTCGCCAGCGTCAGGATAAAATCCGCTGTCATTCCAGGCTCCCGTCACCCCGTCAACCAACCGCTCAACTTACTTGGCCAGCAGACAAACTACCGCCGAGAACAGGGCCACACCCTCGATCATCGCGCCGGCAATCAACAGCGACATCTGTATCCGCGGCGCCGACTCCGGCTGCCGGGCAATGCTGTTCACCGCGGACGACGCAATCCAACCAATCCCGAAACTGGCACCGATGGTCACCAGCGCTACACCAATGGCGGACATGTATTCCTCCTGAAGCACCCGTAGACTAAAGGGCTCCAAAACTACCTTACATCCCGTATCCGTCACGCTCAAGCCAAAATCCACAGCGGTTCCAAATACTGGTAAGGAAGAGGCTGGATTGAGCGAGGGAAGCAAAAGGGATTGAGACGAGGGCATATCGAGGAGGCC
>MHBQ01000045.1 GCA_001803315.1 Lentisphaerae bacterium RIFOXYC12_FULL_60_16 | reverse complement strand
GAGGGTGAGGCTGCCGCCGGTGACCGCCGCCGCGGCGATGAAGCTCATGGCGTCGATGCAGTCCGGGCCGATCCGGTAGTTCACGCCATGCAGGCGTTCGACGCCGTGGATGACCAGGAAATTGGTGCCGATACCCTTGATCCGGGCGCCCATGCGGTTGAGCAGGCGGCACAGGTCCTGCACATGCGGTTCGCAGGCGGCATTGAACAGGGTGGTCCGGCCGGGCGCCAGCACGGCGGCCATGACGGCGTTTTCGGTGGCGGTCACACTGGCTTCGTCGAGCAGGATGTCGGTTCCCTTGAACGCGCGGCGACGGAACCCGTAGGCGCCGTGCGTCCACTGGAGCGCAATCCCGAGCTGGGTCAGTGCGGCAAAGTGGGTGTCGAGCCGGCGGCGCCCGATCACGTCGCCGCCGGGTGGGGATACCGTGGCACGGCCATGCCGGGCGGCGAGGGGGCCGGCGAACAGGATGGAGGACCGGACCCGCCGGCACAGGTCCGGGTCCAGTACGGTGGTCCGCAGGGACTTGGCGTTCAGGGTCACGGTGTGCCGGTCGAGCGTGATGCCGACGCCGAGATGCTCCAGCAGGGCCAACATGCTCCGGACATCCTCGATCAGGGGCAGGTTGGTCAGGCGCACCGGCTCATCGGTCAGCAGGCAGGCCGCCAGCATCGGGAGGGCGGCGTTCTTGTTGCCGGGTACCGTGTGTTGTCCGGTAACCGGTCGTCCGCCCTGGATGATGAACCGGGCCATGGGAAGGTGTCCTTACAATTTCCGCATGTCGCGCACGATGGCCGCGACATTGGCGGCGGTATACCCGAACTGTTCCGCCAGCACCTTGTACGGGGCCGAGGCGCCGAAATGGTCCATGCACAGGGTCCGGCCTTCGGTTCCGATATAACGGGCCCAGCCCATCGAGCAGCCGGCCTCGACGGCCAGCCGGCGGCGGCAGGCTGTCGGGAGTACTTCGGCGCGGTAGGATTCCGGCTGGCGCTCGAAGAGTTCCCAGGACGGCATGCTGACGACGCGCACATTGCATTCTGCGGCGAGTTCCTTGGCCGCCTGCAGGGAAATTTCCACTTCCGAACCGGACGCCAGGATCATCACGTCGGGGGTGCCGGTCCCGCTCTGCCAGAGCGTGTAGGCGCCCCGTTCGACGTTCGAGGCAGGCGGATAGACGGACCGGTCCAGCACGTTGAGGTTCTGGCGCGTGAACAGGAGGGCCGTCGGTCCTTCGCGGTGCTTGAGGGCGGCGATCCAGGCGGCCGCGGTCTCGGTGGGATCCGCCGGGCGGATCACCGTCATGCCCGGGATGCACCGGAGGCTGGCGAGTTGTTCCACCGGTTCATGCGTGGGGCCGTCCTCGCCGACATAGAAGCTGTCGTGGGTGAACACATAGATGACCGGGAGTTTCATGATGGCGGCCAGGCGGACGGCCGGGCGACAGTAGTCGGCGAACACGAAGAACGTGGCGCCGAACACGCGGAACCCCTTGTGGAGGGCCATGCCGTTCATGATGGCGCCCATGGCATGTTCGCGGACGCCGAAGTGCAGGTTGCGGCCGGCAAACGAGCCCGGTTTCACCGATGGATACTTGTCCATCATGGTCATCGTGCTAGGCGCGAGGTCGGCGGAACCGCCCACGAAACTCGGGATGGCATCCGCCAGTGCCTGGATCACCTTGCCGGAGGCGGACCGGGTGGCCATCGACTTGGCGGGGTCGAACACCGGCAGAACGGATTCGAGGTTTTCCGGCAGCCGGTTGTCCATGGCGGCCTGCCATTGGGCGGCCTGGTCGGCGTGATCCGTCGCGTAGCGGGAAAACAGGCGGTCCCAGGCGACGGCCTTGCGTTGAAGCGCCTTGAGCCGGGTGCCGAACAGGTCGCGGACGCGGGGCGGCACATGGAACAGGTCATTCTCGGGCAGGCCGAGGTTCCGTTTGGAGGCCTTCACTTCGTCGTCACCCAGGGGTGCGCCGTGCGCCTCGCTGGTGTCGTGCTTGTTGGGGCTGCCGTGCGCGATATGGGTGGTGCAGATGATGATCGTGGGGCGCTGCTTCTCATGCATGGCGCGGCGGATGGCCTTGTCGATCTGGTCGTAATCGTGGCCGTCGATTTCCAGCACATTCCAGCGGTATCCCTGGAAGCGGCGTTTGACCTGGTCGTGGTAGGCGAGATCGGTTGAGCCCTCGATGGTGATGCGGTTGCTGTCGTAGAACACGACCAGCTTGTTCAGTCCGAGGTGGCCGGCCAGGGAGAATGCCTCGTGGCTGAGGCCTTCCATCATGTCGCCGTCGCCGGCGATGACCCAGGTGCGGTGGTCGACCAGCGGGTAGGCGGGGGTATTGAAGCGGGCGGCGAGCATTTGTTCCGCCAGCGCCATGCCGACGGCGTTGCCGCATCCCTGGCCGAGGGGACCGGTGGTGGTCTCCACACCGGCGGTGTGGCCGGCTTCCGGGTGGCCGGGTGTTTTGCTGTTCCATTGGCGGAACTGCTGGAGTTCGGACAGGGGCAGGTCATAGCCGGTGAGATGCAGGAGGCTGTAGAGGAGCATGGATCCATGGCCGGCGGACAGGACGAACCGGTCGCGGTTGGCCCAGTCCGGCTGCGTGGGGCAATGGACCAGGTGTTTCATGAACAGCACGGACGCCACATCGGCCATGCCCATGGGCATGCCGGGATGACCGGACTTGGCTTTCTGGACACCATCCATGGCGAGGCCGCGGATGGTGTTGGCGATCAATCGCAAATCGTCATTCGAATACATGGTGGCCATATCAATATGCTCCTGAGAACGGGTTCATGAAGCGCGCGGTGAACACCCGGTATTCAGCCGCAAACGCAGGCGACTGTCGCATACCTGCGGTTGGCTTGTCGAGTCGTTTTGATCACCGGCAACGGGGACACAACCTGTCGGGGCGATAGGGTGTGCCTGGCTTCCATTCAGCCAAATCTATCCCACAGGAGGAAAAGCAAGCCGGGGATGGCAATGAGGGCAAGCGTGAGGAGGCAACCGGACTTCGAGGGGGGAGAACCTGGTTTGGGTGGAACGTCCTTTGTCCTGCGGCTTCATCTCCGGTGGATTCCAGACCGAGCCGGTGCTGGACCTCTTGGACCATGCGGAGGTGCCGCTCCTCATCAGACAGCACCTCGGTCAGCACGTCCGAAAACTCGACTGCGAACTGTTCTCGCATCTTACGGTGTGTTCATCGGACATCTTCTGGAGATGCATGTAGAACCGAGTGCCCGTGGATTCAACATCAGCGGCCAGGTTCGCAGTTTCATGTGCAGAGAACCAATAGTCCATGTCTTCGTCTCCTCACAGAACGTCCACCATCAAAAATCAGAAGACAAAATATTTGCAGAAACGGGAGGAAATTGCACCTGGTGTTTTCGGTAACCGGAGGGACCGCGTTACGTAACAATTCCTGACATGGTCGACGTGCCACGCCGAAGTGACTGCGGATGCGGCGGCGGGGAAGCGTGTGATAGTTCATGTGTCCCCGATTTCTCTAAAACGCACGTTAAGTCGTATTTCGGAGGCTGACCCCGAATGCCTGCGATTGGCCGATTCTGCGAGTCGCATGCTAATCGCAATCCTGATCGCTTTGGCCAGGTCCGGACCTGTGGACTAATCGTTCAACGCCGAGAGCTTGTACCGAATCTCCACTTGACCGCCTGACTTGGTCATCCGGGAAACATCCTCGACGTCATCCCCGAACGAGTAGTAGACGCCGCGGGGCAGGACGTGCCGCGGGGCCGGCGTTTCGAGATAGTAGGCCTGGTGATCGCCGATCTTCTTGATGCGCTCCACTTCAGCGCGTGCCGCGGTATCGGACATATTCTGGGGCACATGATAAGTGGGGACGATGGCAAATCGGGCGGCGCTCCCGATGTCAAACACCGTGTCCGTCGTGTCATCAGCGACCACGGCGAACGCTTCGCGATATGACGCCTGCGCCGGGGGCCTCAGAACACTGACGACATAGGTATCCGCCTTGCGTAGCGGCACGAACATGCCTTGCTC
Source organism: Lentisphaerae bacterium RIFOXYC12_FULL_60_16 (assembly GCA_001803315.1). Classification (GTDB taxonomy): domain Bacteria; phylum Verrucomicrobiota; class Kiritimatiellia; order UBA8416; family YA12-FULL-60-10; genus YA12-FULL-60-10. Next base: position 4,594 of record MHBQ01000045.1, on the reverse strand, counting down.
GGGCGCGACCGTGAAGATCGCGCCGGGCCCGTCCGTCGGCTTGACACGCACCTCAACAGGTTCGTCCGTGCTATTGTAGACATGCGCCGCCCCCGCCGCAGGCGGCCGACTGTCGCCGCACCCGACGAGAGAGACGAGGCCGAAGAGAAGTACGCCAATACGTATCACGCGGAAGCTCTTTGCCACTGGGTCACTCCTTTTCCCTTTCGTACCACGGTGTCCGTAGCCAATGCCTTCGGCAAGCGGGTCAGCGCGGCATTCACGGCGGCGCGCTTGCGACGCCAGCCTCCACGCAGTTGTGCGCCCAGCATGGGCGCGTTGTAAAATGGAGTGTCAGCCAAGGGCTGATCCGTCTGTGGCGGAAAAGTCTCCTGTAAGAGCGCCGTTCATGAAAACATAACTACTACTCGAAACCAACACCGAAAGGGTAACCAACTGGGGTGAGGAAGGCTAGGGGAAACCGGCGGGTGAAAGTTCGTCTGTCTCTGGATATTCAAAGACGTTGGGGTATGCTTGAATACCAAAATGCGAGGACCGACCCTAATCCCGGTTCTGCGGGTTCAAATATGCAAATGGAATTCTGACGCACTACACTAGCCAACGATGCGGGTCAGCGTTTTCTGGAAGGGCGCGCCCTTCCAGAAATATGGTGCAACCGTTTATTCTCTCCATAGGGTGCTCGCTCCTCGCGCAATAAATGCACACAATGCTCGTTGAGGCTTTCACCGTGGCGCATGGCGCCGATGGCTAGGGCTTTGTGTACATCCTGACCTACGCGAACGACGAATTTTCCCGAGTATTCCCTTCCGGCTGTCGCCTCGGGCAAAGGTTCACCATCCCGTTTATAAATGTCAATCCACGCTTCGACCGCTTGACAAAGCTCTTTGTATACATTGGCTTCGTTATCGCCATGGATGCCGCCAAGCATGAGTCCGGGACAAGTGCCCACGTAGCACTGGTCTTCTTCCGACCACTCGACAATTTTGAGGTACCGATCACTCGCTTTCATTCCGTCACCTCGTGAATCGCTTTCTCTACATCTCGTTCCTGATACCGCTTTGCATCATGCGAAGGGTTGCCGCTGAGCGTTATCTTCGTTCCTTTGGCATGCGTGAAGTTGCGATGGCTGCCTTTGCCGCCACGGTCCACGAATCCGGTCTTCCTCAGATCACGAATCAGCGCTCGTAGCTTCTTCGGCATGGGAATATAGTACTACCGTGGTACTGGTGGCGTCAACAGGGCGATCCAGTCATCACTGTGGAGAGAATGCCGCGTTGACCTGCACGTCCGAAGTTTAGACAATAGGTTGTTCGGTCAAACCACTGAAAGGATCGCGTAAAAGATCAAAAACGCCATGCGTAAGCATCCATGCGACAAACCGGTTGTACCTAAACAACGTCAGCCTATCGCCTGTCAACCAGCATCCTGTGGCATGCCCATGATGTGTTCCAATGATGTTCAGGGACCGGTCTGGCCGCGTACGGTGATTGTCGTTCATCCCCGGGAACGGCGTTCGAAATGTTCGGTTGAAGCCTTGCGTAAAAGGGATGACATGGTCTTTGTCACGTTCCCGGATCCGGTTACGGTCGATTTGGGGAATTACGTCCGGCTGGGGCTCGAGGGACCGGAGTTGTCGTCCGCGGATGCCGGGCGCGGGTTGCTGCTGTTGGACGGGTCCTGGCGGCTGGCCGCGCGGATGGAACCGTTTTACCGGCAGGTTCCGGTGCGGACCCTGCCCGTCATCCGGACCGCCTATCCCCGGAAATCGTCCTTGTTTGCGGATCCTGAGGCCGGGTTGGCAACGGTGGAAGCGTTGTATGCCGCCTTCCGGATTTTGGGACGGCCCACCACGGGATTGCTGGATCATTACCGGTGGAAGGATACGTTCCTCGCGTTGAATTGTGGAACGTTGAACGTAGAACGTGGAACGTCAGGAGGGAGAGGATTGTGGTACGTAGAAAGTTGAACGTGGAACGGAGGTGACGGGATAGACAGGATGGGATGGGGAGATGGACGGGACACCGGATACGCGTGGTGTTTAAATACTGTGATGCTGAATTGAATATGATATCATTGAGGGCGTCATTCAGTTCATGAGGGGATGCCTATGGATTCTGTTCTAAAAGACTTGATTGAGAGTCGTTCGCGGATGTCGGCACGGCATGCGGCCGACAACCGTTTACAATGGATGCTCCGGACAATCTTCCGCCCGCTGAGCATTGCCTTGATGGCCGTGGTGGTGTACCAGTACCACAACCAGTTGTTTGCAGCAGCCCAGCCGCTGATGAACCGGATTTACAGCCTGATCCAGTAGGCCGGAACAATTCACTTGGACGGGTCGGAATCCGAAGACTGCGTTACCGGGTGTTCAGACGGACATCCGGAAGTCGATGGCGGGAGGGGGCGGGAAATCACGGCGGACCCGGGCGCGCAGGGCGTCGTCCACGGGGATCTGTTCCCGTCGGCTTATCGTGCGTTCATGCAGGGCAAACCAGAGTTCACTGAGCGATTGTTCGCCTTCGCGCAGGTCAATGACCACGGGTGCATCCCGGAGTATCCTTTCGATGCGTTTCAGGTCGTCGGTGACCAGGGCGGCCTGTGCTTCAAGCAGGCGGACCCTGCCGGCCTTCCGTACGGAAGCGGGCAACAGCTTCAAGAGGGCCAGCCAATCGGCGGAACGGCCGGTATCCATGAGGAGGCGACCGCATTCCGCGACGAGGGGAAGCAGGTCGGGACGGGACAACAGGGCCGCCACCATCCAATCCACGGCTTCCGGGACACGTTGTTCCTGCCGGCTCAGGATGGCCAGGTTGCGTGCGGCCCAGGCGGAAGGCGTCATGCGATACGACTGTTCCCAGGCGGTGCGGGCTCCTGCACGATTCCCGGCATGGTACCGCATGATTCCCAGGTGCAGCCAGGCGATCGGGTCGTGTGATGCGCGACCATCCTGCATGGCGGCTTCGAGCTGATGGTGCCACTCGGGCTGTACCATACATCCGGCCGGTATGTCGCCGGGGTCGGTTTCCGGCCATGACTGCCCGCGGATCAGCTCCAGCCAGGGAGCCTGTTCCTGTGTCAGGGAATGGCTGTCGAAAACCAGGCCCGGCAATCCGAACCCCGGCAATCCCTGTGCCCGGCGTCGGGCTTCCTCCAGGGCGCCCCAGCCGGATCCCTGCTGGATCAGGCGGGTGGGCGGAATATCGATCAGGCTGGCGGCCCGCCGGTGTTCGGCTTCAAGTGTCTGTCGTGGGATCAATTGTTCCACCCGGCGATCCAGGGTTTCACAGGCTTGTGACCAATCCGGTCCATGCACGATGGCGGGGTCCGCTTCCATGAGCCCGTAAGCTTCGAGCCAGGACCAGTCGGTGGCGGGTGGCATTGGCAGGTGTTCGGCCTGGGTCCGGGCCAGGCCGGCCTGGATCTCGAGATAGGCATGTCCCGGCACGGAAAGGAACTCCTGCCATCGCCGGCCGCCGGCCCCGTTGCCCCAGACAAACAGCTTGCGGCCCTTCAGCCGGTCCGTGGAGGTCTGGACCAGTCCGCGTCCGGTTCCATCCAGGGCGGTGATCCAGGGACGCCGGCCGTCCGGGATCCGGAAAAAGAAGTCCATCGACCGGTCCATGCGCGAGGCGTAGCTGGCGTCGGTCTCGTTCTCCGGGGGGAACGGGATGCGCATCAGGCCGCCCTGGTAGGCGAACCGGTAGGAGTGGGAGGCCGGGACGATCACCCGGGTGTCCGGTGTTTCCGGTACCGATATGTTGGACCACCAGTACATCGGCACGATGTGGGTGTTGGGATTCCGGATCCGGACATGAACCAGCAGAACGGGGGACCCGTCAGGCAGCCAGGCATCGATCTGGAACGGGACGCAGCGGATTCGTTCAAACTCATACAGGCGCAGGACGGGCGATCCGTCCGGGCCTTCCACGCGGGCGGCAAAAACCGGATCGCAGGTGAAGGGGCAATGTCCGACAAGTCCGATATTCCATTCAACACCGCCGCTGAACCAGGCGTTGCGGATGGCCAGGTTGGCCGGCTGGAACACCGGGTTGACATCCAGCAGTTCACGGCCGGAGGGCTTGTGGAAGAGGGACCACAACCGTCCGCCCCGTTCCAGCAGGAAGGTGGCGCGCAGGATTTCGTTTTCCAGGATGGCGACCCGGAACTTGCGGGTACGCCGGGTCCGATTGTAGCCGTCCTGTACCAGGTAGGGCAGACAGCTGTTGACCGTCCCGTACCCGACATAACGGGCATCCTCATCGGGAATGGCGGGATCCATCTGCGGGGTGGCATGGACGTCGGGGGGCGCGGCCAGGGTGGGGAGGGGGTTTACCAGTCCGAGACTGGCGGCCGGCATGGACAGGGTGTCAATTCGCAAGGTACTCATGGTTGACGCGAGACGGTAAGACCCGGCACGTTGGGATGCAAGCGCATAGAACGACGGTTTCCTTGCTGTGGGGAAGTGTTCAGTTTTCAGAGGTCAGTATTCAGAGATTGTGTCCCGTCCGGCTGTAGATTGACACTTCTCAAACGGGAGAAGTGCGATGAGGTCATCGATTCGATACAGTGAGGCATTCAAGTTGCATGTGGTGAG
>MHBQ01000044.1:601-12773 GCA_001803315.1 Lentisphaerae bacterium RIFOXYC12_FULL_60_16 | reverse complement strand
CTGCGAAAACCGCCAGCCTCCCGCTCCTCTCGCGCTTTACAGCCTCCCGTTCAATACGAAAATTTCGTTATTTGGAACCGCTGTTCCGGTGCCTGGTTCCGTCTTGCCATCTTCATTAAAACCGGAGAGATTCCGGCTTGTTGCGCGGGGAACCCGGCATCGGTCTGAACCACAATCAGCGGGGGTACAAGACGATGGATTTGAAGCGTTATCTGCGGCTGGATGACAAGGTGCGTGAACATCTGGCGGATGTGGACCGGCGGTACCGGATGATGTACGAGGATCCCGCCAATGCCGAACCGATGTTTGTTGTTAATGTTGCTTCGTCGGTGCCGGTCCCGACCTGGGAGGAGCGACTGGCCGATCCGATGGTGATGTTGAAGGCGGAATTGGACGGCTTGCGTTCCCATCTGGAACTCCGGGATGACCGGGTGGCGACCGTCCGGGTGCAATTTGGAACCTCCCAGGTGGCGGCGGCGTTCGGCTGTGATGTGGTGGTTCCGAAAAACAGCCTGCCGGCGGCCGCTTCCCACGTGGTGCCGAACACGGAGGATTCATTCACGCTTCAAATTCCCCCTTTAAACGCGGGTTGGTATGGTAAATTGCGGGATTGGACCGACCAATGGCTTGAACAGCTTCCGGAAGGTGTTCATATCCAGCATCCCGATATTCAGAGTCCGTTCAACAATGCCCACCTGATCCGGGGCAACGATATCCTGCTCGATTTCTTCGACAAACCGGCAGCGGTGGAAGCCGTGCTTGACCGGGTGACCGATTTCATGATTGCCATGGTCCGGGATGTCAAACGCCCGATCAGCCACGATGACCAGTGGTTCTATGACTGGGGTTCGTTATGGAAAGGCTATGCGCGGATCAGCAACTGTTCCATGCACATGATCAGTCCGGAATTCTACCGTGATCATGTGCTGGCCCGGGATATCCGCTTTTTCGACAGTGTGGGCGGTGGACGCATGCATTACTGCGGCACGGCGGATGCCGTGATTGACGAGTTCTTCAAGGTCCCGAGCATCACCGGGCTGGATTATGACATGAAATACCACGACCTGTGGGCCTTGAGCGAGCGGGCGCCGGCCCGGGTCACCCTCCTGCAATGGGCCGGTGAGGCCACGCTGGCCCGTTTGTTCAAGGGCGACTGGCCGAAGAAACGGAACCTGATTTTCAACGTAGCCGCAGGATCGATTGAGGAAGGCCGGGCACTGCTGGCACGCCTGCGCGCCGCAGTCCGGAAATAAGGAGCCAACCATGTTTACGTATCGTGGACGCAAGACGCAGCAGATCAGTTTCCCCCTGGGTGGTATCGGTACCGGATGCGTGGGGCTGGCCGGCAACGGACGCCTGGTCGATTGGGAGATATTCGGACGCCCCAACAAGGGGAGTGTGAATGGATTCTCGCACTTTGCCATCAAGGCGGAAGACCGGGGCCGGTTGGTTGATGCGCGGGTGCTGAATGCGGATCTCCCGCCGCATTACCAGGGCGGTGGAATTGGCATGAGCGGGTTCGGGTTTGGTCCCGCCCGCGAGACCCTGGCAGGATTGCCGCATTTTCAAACCGCCACGTTCAAGGCCGCGTATCCGCTGGCCCGCCTGGAATTTGCGTCCGGATCATTTCCGGGCCGGGTGGACCTCCAGGCATTCAACCCGTTTATACCCCTGAATGACCATGATTCAGGGATTCCGGCCGCTTTTTTCGAGGTGACGGTACGCAACACCTCGCGGCGGACCTTGACCTATACCCTGGCCGGTGTGCTGGGCGATCCCCTGGTTGCCCCGAACCGGCATGCCACCCTGCGGGAGCCGGGCATGACCGCCCTGCATTACACGACCACGGGTGCGGCTACGGATGCCATCGAGTATGGCGACCTGGCCATTGCCACGGATGCGCCGGATGCCGGCACACAGGAATACTGGTTTCGCGGCGCATGGTTTGACAGCCTCGAGGTATATTGGCGCGATTTCACGGCCTCCAAGCCGATGCCGGCCCGGCAGTATCCATCCGAACAGGCCGGGAACCAGAACCAGGGAACCTTGACCGCCGGCCTGCGCCTCAAGCCCGGCGAGACCGGGCGGGTCCGGTTTGTCATCACCTGGAATTTCCCCAACATGGAGAATTATTGGAGCAAGCAGGCGTCTGAATCGGCGGTGAAGGCGGGGATTCCGCCCCGGTGGAAACATTATTACGCCACGCAGTGGCCGGATGCCATGGCCAGTGCCCGGTATGCCTTGACGCAATGGGACCGCCTGTTCAACGAGAGTGAGCGGTTCCGCAACGGGGTGATGCGTTCCTCGCTTCCCAAGGCGGCGCTGGACGCCATCACGGCCAATCTGTCGATTCTGAAGTCCGCCACGGTCTTGCGCATGCAGGACGGTACCTTCTACGGGTGGGAAGGCTGTTGCGGCGGGGGTGGATGCTGCGAGGGATCCTGCACGCATGTTTGGAATTATGCCATGGCCCTGCCGTTCCTGTTCCCGAAACTCGAGCGGTCCATGCGGGAGGCGGATTACCGCTACAACCAGCAGGACAACGGCGGGATGCCGTTCCGCATCCAGTTACCACTGGGGCTCCGGCATCCGGGCGGGCGCTCGTGTGCCGACGGATTGTTCGGCGGGGTCATGAAGACCTACCGGGATTGGAAGGTCAGCGGTGACGATGCCTGGCTGCGGTCCATCTGGCCGGCGGTTCGCCGGTCCATCGAGTTCGCCTGGGATCCGACCAATGAGGACCGGTGGGATCCTGACCAGCGCGGCGTCCTGACCGGCCGCCAGCACCATACGCTGGACATGGAATTGTTTGGGCCGAATTCCTGGTTGACCGGGTTTTACCTGGGGGCACTCAAGGCGGCCGCCGAGATGGCGGAACACCTGGGAGAATCCGGGGAGGCGCTCCGGTACCGCGATCTGTTCACGCGGGGCAAAACGTGGACCGATAAGCACCTGTTCAACGGTTCATACTACTGCCAGGAAATCGACCTGGCGGATGCATCCATTCCGGATGCCTTCAAAGCCGGGGAAACCTATTGGGATGCCGAACACGGAGAGATTAAGTACCAGATCGGGCAGGGGTGTGCCATCGACCAGGTGCTGGCCCAGTGGCATGCCAACTTGTACGGATTGGGAGACCTGTTTGATCCGAAACAACTGCGCCGGGCATTGCAATCCCTGTATGTGAACAACTTCGTGCGCCGGGCCCGTGACGTGTACAACCCCTGCCGGTTGTATTGCCTGAATGATGAGTCCGGCATGGCCATTTGCACCTGGCCGGAATCGGTCGGCAAACCGATGATTCCGCTGACGTATGCGCAGGAAACCATGCACGGGTTTGAATATTCCGCCGGCATTCTGATGATACAGTCCGGGATGATTCGCGAGGGCATGAACATCGTGAAGGCCGTGCGTGACCGGTATGACGGCGAAAGGCGGAATCCCTGGAACGAGTTTGAGTGCGGCAGTAACTATGCCCGCTCCATGGCGGCCTATGCCCTGCTCAACGCCTTCAGCGGCTTTGAATTCGACCGTGGACGGGGATTGATCGGGTTCAATCCGGTTACCGCCCCGGGCAAGCCGTTCCGCTGTTTCTGGTCGTTGGACGGCGCCTGGGGGATGGTGTCGATCACCGCCCGCCGGATGACGGTTGAGGTTCTCTACGGGAGTGTTCCGGTCAGCGAAGTGAAGGTTCCGGCGTCGTGGCGTGGCAACCTGGCGGTGTCATGCGATGGCGCTCCGGTTGCCGTTGCGGGCCGGGAGAAACAGGTGGTCCGGTTCGAGAAGGCCTGCGAGGTGCCGGCAGGACAGCGGTTGACCCTTCAGCGTGGACGCTGAACACGCCGGGATGGTTCATCCGGCACGGGCGGCTCGCAAGGATTGGATAAACGGATCCACCCGGAAGACAAACCCGAAGCTGAGCGCGGTACGCCATAAACCCTCTGCCTTGTGAAGCTCGTTCCGGGCGGATTCCTTGCATTCAACGGCGGTCACACATTCACGGATCGCGGAGCAGGTGTAACCGAGCCGGCTCATGTCCAGCATGCCGCCCGGCGACATCAGCAGACACCAGTTGATGGCAAACCCGACGTAGACCAGATGTGAACAGTCCAGGTGTCGGCAGACGGCGTTGAGCTGGTGGGCATCCTCGCAGCAGTATTCATCGCCGACGGGCATCGCTTCCCGGCCGAAATCCAGCACCTTGAACCCGGCGGTGACGTCGGCCTGGTTCGGTTCACCCGGGAAGGTGTGCCGCGCGCGGATTTTCCGGGCTTCATCCAGCAGGGAATTGGCGGGTGCACCGGCTGGCGGTGCGGGAGGAGGTCCTGCAAGTGCAACGGCCTTCTGGTATCCCGGCCGATGCTTGTAATAGTTGCCACCGCCGACCACGTGCACCACCGGCATTCCTGCGGCGCGTGCGGCCCCCAGCAGAGAGGGGAAATATCGCTCCATAATCTGATAGGAACGTGGCCGGTATTCCACACAGCGGTCCCATCCCGGGAACTCGCCGATGGCGCCGCCATACCAGGTGTGCATGCTCACCAGTGCCGTGTGTTCAACCGGCAGGGTAACCGGGACGGTCTGCCATCCGCCGTAGGCTTCAGCCGGCACGTCCCGTGAATGATCGGCATCGAATTGCTGGTAGATTTGTGCGTCAAGGATCATGGTCTTCATGGTTTGCTCACTTCCGTTTTCAACCAGGCCAGGGTTCGCTTGGACCAGGATTCTCCCAGGTGTGGGGCGATGGTTTCATGGTTGTCAGGTGTTGACCAGGCCTCGCTGTGCCAGCTCGGTCGGGGTTCTCCAGACCAGCCTTTTGCCATACCGTTCACGGAGCCGTGTGCAGGCCAACTGGAAGATGCCGAGACCCATGCCGGTGTTTCTGGAAGCCAGGGTTTGTGCATGGACCAGGAATGACAGGACCTTGCCGGATTCGGCAGCCTCGATCATCGTGCCACCCGACAGGTCCGGCGTGACCAGTTTGGCGGCCTCGGTTTCAATGTCTCCTTCACCGTGGAATACGCCCAGCAGGGACTCTTCAACCGCCTGTTGGAGATCGTAGACTGCGAATGCGTCTGGGTACTGTTTGACCCGGCAGGGCCGCCCGTTCGGCGGACGGGTGTCGAGTGTTGCCGCGAAGATGAAGAGGCAATCGGCACCCGGCACGAATTCCGACCGCATGACACGGATGGCGTCCGCCAGGCGGTCCAGATGGTGACCCTGGTGAAGCATCTGGTTGCCGGTGATCCCGGAAACATCGGGCATGCCGCCGATGGTCACACACCGGGCGGTGAATCCAAGGTTTGCCAGGATGTGCCATCCAAACCGGAGATACGCGCAGAGTTGTTCGTGGTGATCAGGTCCGGGCGCTGCAAGATGGCTGACCCACGCCGATTCGGTGTGTGGAAGCAGGGCACCGGTACGGGTATCCAGTGCCATCGCGTGGGTGAGTACCTCCAGGGAGAGGTCGAAACGGGGGGCAACCCGCTTGCGGATCAGGTCCAGGATGGCGGTACGCTCCGTGTCGGGCAATCCGCGGACGGACTGATCGAGGCGGCCGAGACCACCGGGGCAGGGGAGCAGGGTGAACTTGCCGCGCAGGTTGAGTTCCTCCACGAGATTGGTGAAACGGTGAACCAGTGGCAGGGACATGAACCGGGCATCCGCCTGGCGGGGCCATCCGTGTGACCAGTCGCAGATTTGGGGCATGGGAAAGCCCATCGCTTCGCATTGGGCGCGCCGGATGTAGGTGCCGTTGACCGGAAAATCGTCGACCGTCAGGCAGGCTTCGATGGGTGTGTCGGTGCGGGGTGTTGTCGTCATGTCAGGGCTCCAGCAGGGTGGGGATACCGGCGCGATACTGCATCCGGAAGGTTCCTCCGGACGTGATAACCGGGAGGTCGTGGTCGAACGTGAAATCATCCGCAAGGTTCCGGTGGACCTGCCAGTCGGCATCGGGAACATACTTGAGGGTGGCTTTCAACCGGGTATCCTCGTCGGGTGCGGCCCCTTCGAGGCCATGGTTGCCCCCCGTGATGGGATGGAAAAATGCCGTCTTCCCGTGACGCCGCAGCAGGCTGTAAAGGCGGGTGGTGTGCCGGATATCACAGGTGTTGTCCGCCACGCCATGGATGAGATGCAGGGGGATATTGCCCGGCATAAGGTCCGCGTGCAGGAAGGGGCTGCGGATTTCCCGTTCGGCATCGCTGAAACGCCGGCCGGGGCCCAGGGCATGTTCCTCGAATCCGACCTGGGTTCCGTCCGCGGAACGGACATCGAGGGAATATCCCTTGTGTAAAACGTCGTCCCGTGAGGTGGGATGGAACGCACCCGCCACCAGGATGGCCAGGCTGAAGGTGCGGGGTGCAAACACGAGGCATTGGGCGGTGAGCATGGCGCCCTGTGATCCGCCCCAGAGGACGATCCGGTCACGACGGATCGCGGGGAAAGCGTCGAAGGCCGCCGCCAGGGCGCGCAGGCAATCCACGGTCTGTAGTTTGCTGCAGTCGTAAGGGATCTCATAGGTTGTGGGTTGCGTGACGGGCAGTTCGTGTCCGGCGAGGCGCATTTCACGCCCGGAATGGCGGTATTCGACCCGGACCACCAGCAGGTCATAACGGTCGGCGTAGATCAGGCTGTCGTCGGCATACGCTTCCTGCCCGTTGTTGCCCCAGCCATGCAACAACAGCAGAATGCCGGTGTTGTCCGAGATGCCCTTGGCGGGTGTGGTGAGGTAGGCATCGATCCGGTCATCGCCATAGGTGCGTGACTGGTAGGCCTGTGTGTGGAACGGGAGGGTGCGAATGCGTTCATTCATGATGGGTGGTGGTATACGTGGTTTTTATTCCAGAAGCAATATCGCAGGCGCGTGTCATGCAAGGCTCGGATGTGAAATGCGCCCGTTCGGAAGGGGGGTAATACCCCATGGTGGACACAGGGCCGCCGCCGTATTATTTGGTAGGTGGTTAACGTATGTATGATCCTTTCATAATTCGCATGAAACGCGGTGTTACCACGGGATGGGTGCTGCTCGTGGGCGCCGGATTGTGGCTGGCTGCAGCCACCGGATGTTTTCCGCAGAATCAGCCGCTGGATCCCTTTCCAGGTGGCATTCTGGAAAAATTGGTGTTGCGGAAGGGTGAATGCCATCCGGCGTATAAACTGATCACAAACACCAACCTGCTTGCGCAGGCGGGGGTCAGATGCAATCCCGATTACATCCTCAAACGGGTTGATCTTGAACGTATCATCCAGATGGATGGCGTCGCGGCTTTTCTTGCGTTGTACGGGACGGGGGACTCGGTACGGTTGATGTTAAAAGGCGTATACTTCAGGGAACTGCAGCATGCGTTGAAATATGTTGAAGTCCAGAATTCAAGGCAACGGCTGGTTATGGCCAGCCGGTGCGATACCCCGGGCGGTTTCTGGCTCCTTTTCTTCGCCTGCGACCCGGACTTATCGTATGACGAGGCGGAAATTGAACTTATCACCCGGGGGCTCGAACGCTATCAGCGCCGGCTGAAGCTCACACCGGTTTTTGACCAGATGAGCGAGGCACCTTCAGACGAATGAACGCATTCGGGGCATATGGGCAAGCGTGTATCCATTCATGCGTGCGGCGTATTGTCTGCGGGATGCTGCTGGTTGCGCTCGTGACCGTGGTAACATACGCCGAAACGTTCTACGCCTCCGGGAGTGACACCAATACCATGGTGGATCGGCAGCATCGCTTCCTTAGCCGCCACGTCCTGCGTGTGGCCGAGTCGATCAATAATTTCATTGCCGGCGCCCTGGGCGAGGATGAGAACCGGGAACTGGATATGTCCCGGCGCTTCTACGGCAATATGCTGACCGCCTATAATGTGGAAGGCTCGTACATTCGCCTGACGCCACGGATCATTCTGACGAGCGGGGCTGATAATGAGTACAAGGTGGACTTTTCCGCGCGATTGCGCCTGCCCGATATTTCCCGAAGACTCAGGCTCTACGTGGACAGCTACGATACCGATTACGACCCGATGGAGAATATCTTTTCCGCCCGTTACCGCCAGGCACTCGAGCGCGAACGCGGCGAGGGTGCAACGGCGGGTTTGACGTATTTCTTTTCCGATCACATGAAACGCAAGTTGTCGCTTTCCACCGGCGTACGATTCAACCCCGCGCCTTCGCCCAAGTTCCGGTTGCGCGGACGACTCATCAAATCGTTCGATGTCTGGCAAGCCCAGTTCGCGGAGAGCGTGTTCTGGAACCAGAAGGACGGGGTTGGTGAAAAAACCGAACTGCTATTCGATCGATTGGTGTATGACCGGTGCCATTTTCGCGCGGCATCCTCAGCCATCTGGTCGGAGTTCAGCCACGGCGTGGACTGGGGGCAATACGTATCCGGTTACGTCAATTTTAGTCAGCGCCGCAGTGGTGCGTTCAAGCTGGGGTTGCGCGGATACACGCACCCTTCAGCGGTTACCGATCAATATCTCATTCGGTTGACCTATCGGCAACGCATATATCGTGACTGGCTGTTCCTGGAGGTCGAGCCAGGGTTGGATTTCTTCCGCGAAGACGATTACGAGACCACCCCGCTGATCAATATCAAGATCGAGGCCGTCTTTGGTTCGTACAAGCGGATATGAGCCCCCGAGCCATGGACGGCGAACCCGGTCGATGCGGCGCTGGCGTACAACCCCGGCGGCTGACCAGCCCGGGATGTGGATCCGGACTGGACTCCCTGGAGCGTCGTGTTAGATTGCCTTCACGTGCGTGCGGGTTTTTGCCAATGAACTATCTGCCGTTCAGGTTGTTGAATGATCGGGACACCTTCTGGGGTCTGCTCTGGAGTCGCCGATTGTCCGGGAGTGACCTGTTGCGCCTGATGGTGTTCATCATGGTGGCCTGCGGGGTGTATGGTGCCATCATGGCTGGTTGGCGATCGCCGCGGCTTTCCCTGTATGTTGCGATCAAGCTGCCCCTGTTGTTTCTAGCCACGACGGCCTTCGTATCCGTGTTCAACTGGATGTTGGGGTTGGTGTTCCGGACGGGATTGGATTTCCGGACCACGATCTGGATGGTGTTCAGCGCCATGACACTGGCCTCGTGGATCCTGATCAGCCTGGCACCGGTGTCCCTGTTGTTCATGTTGTCCGGGGTGCCGGCCCTGGGAACCGAAGCGGAACTGCAGTATGCCCACAACGGTATCCTGGTGACCCATATCCTGGTGCTGGCGTTGTCCGGTGTATCCGCCTTGTGGGTTTTACGGGAAGGACTGGTCCGGTTGGCGGCGCCCGGATGTCCGGTTGGCCTGGTCTTGCTGACCTGGATCGGGATGTTTGCCTTTGTGGGGTGCCAGATGGGCTGGATATTGCGGCCGTTTGTCGGGAGTCCATTTTACCCGGTGGCCTTCATGCGCCCGGATTGCCTGGAGCGGAATTTTTACGAGTTCGTGTTTGGGGAAGTAATGCCGTATCTGTTGCAAGGAGGACGTTAAAATGAATGAACCGACTGAAATCAAGCCGCCACCCGTGCCCGTATTTGATGGAAGCACCCGGCCGGGTGTCATGTTGGAAGCCTTGTTGAAAGCACCGGAGCGGGTGACGGATGCCATTGGCAAGGATCGCGCATCGGTACGGACCGGATGGTTCTTCCTGATCGGTGCCTTGTTGTTTCATGCCGTGTTCGGTGCCGCCATGGGTTTGTTTGGAGGTGCTGAGGCGGGATTGGCATCGGCGTTCAAGGCTCCCCTGGTGGGCTTGTTTGCCTTGGTGCTTTGTTTCCCCAGCTTGTATGTGTTCAGTTCGGTGGGGGGCGCTCCCCTGTCGCTCCGGCAGACCTTTCTGACGGCGACATCCTGCCTGGCCATGATAGGCCTGTTGTTGGTGGGATTGGCGCCAGTGGCCTGGCTGTTTGCGGTATCAACGGCCAGCCTGCGCTTCATGATGATCCTGGTGTTGGTAGCCTGGGGTATTGCGGTGTGGTTCGCCCGGCGGTATTTGAATGGCATCCGGTTGATTCCGGAGTTCCAGCAGTCCGGCGGGATTTCATGCTGGTTCCTGGTGTTCGTGGTGGTTTCCCTCCAGATGGCCACCTGCCTGCGCCCGATGTTGACCGCACCAACGCCGGAACGCGGATGGCTGACCAGTGAAAAGAAATTCTTCATGGCGCACTTCTCCGATTGCTGGGAACGTGGGAAATGATTCACGCTTGCAAGGTGGCGATGGGTTGCGTTAACTCGCCCGGAGTTTGTTGAATCCATGTGGATGGGGCATTTCCCGGGAGATGATACATGACCAGTCGCCAATCAAGGTTCACGTTGCATGTTGCGCCGGACGGAAACGATGCCTGGAGCGGACAGTATCCACGGCCCAATCGGGAAGGGACGGATGGACCGCTCGCTACTCCGGAAGCCGCCCGCGATGCCATCCGAACCCTCCGGCAGCGGGGCGTCCTGCCTGCCCGGGGTGTAACGGTTGAACTGGCGGGTGGGATCTGTCACCGGCAGACGCCGCTGGTTCTGACCGAAGAGGATTCGGGCACTGAAGCGGCGCCAATTGTGTACCGGGCGGGGAAACCGGGGGCCGTGCGCTGGATCGGCGGACAGCGGTTGCGCGATTTCAAGAAGGTCACCGATCCTGCCATCCTGCGGCGTCTCCCGGCAACGGCACGGGCACATGTGCGCGAAGTAAACCTCGCTGCGGAAGGTGTACAGGATACGGGAACCATGCAGACGCGGGGTTTCTCGCGGCCGATGGTTCCCGCCGGGCTGGAGTTGTTCTTTAACGGCATTCCCCTGACGCTGGCCCGCTGGCCGAACGTCGACTTCACGAGGATTTCCGGGATCGTCAAGGAAACCAGCACGGATGATGGCTGGGGCGGCGCTATCGGCAAGGTGGAAAGCGGGTTCTATTTCCAGGATGAGCGGATCCGGCGATGGGCACCGTCGGAAGATATATGGGTGCATGGATACTGGTGCTGGGACTGGGCCAATTCGTATGAACGCGTGACGTCGATTGACCGGAAAACGGGACTGGTCCGCACCGCGCCACCCCATGCGATTTACGGGTTCCGGACCGACCAGCGCTTCTTTTTCCTGAATGTGCTGGAGGAACTGGACCAGCCCGGCGAGTGGTACCTGGACCGCGCCCGCGGTAAACTTTATCTGTGGCCGCCGGATAAAATCGGAAAGGCCGAGATCCTCGTCTCGTGCATGGAACAGCCGTTGCTGGAATGCCGGGATGTCAGCCATGTACGGATTGAGGGAATCCAGTTCGAGTGCGTGCGCGGAACCGGCCTGAAGATCGCGGGGGGGCGGAACGTGACCCTCGCCGGTTGCACGATCCGGAACACCGGCAACTACGGGGTCGTGATCGAGGGCGGAGACCATCATGCCGTTGTGGATTGCACGATTGCCTATCCGGGCGATGGAGGGGTCAAGCTGAGTGGCGGAGACCGCAAAACGCTGACGCCGTGCCACCACGCGGTGACCAATTGCCACATGCACCATTTCAGCCGGTGGTCGCGGTGCTATTGTCCGGCTATCCTGGCGGATGGGGTGGGGATGCGATTCGCGAACAACCGCCTGCACCATGCCCCGCATACCGCGATCCTGTTCAGCGGCAATGAATTTCTGCTCGAGAACAACGAGATCTACCAGGTGTGCCTGGAAACCGGGGACGCCGGTGCGGTCTACCTGGGCCGGGATTACACGTTCCGGGGTAATGTGGTCCGGCACCATTTCATCCATCACATGGGCGGGGTCGGCATGGGGACCATGGGGATCTACAACGATGACTGTGTGAGCGGCACGTTGATGGAAGGGAACATATTCTACCGGTGCACCCGGGGCGCCATGCTGGGCGGGGGCCGGGAACTGAAGGTGATCAACAACCTGTTCGTGGATTGTCATCCGGCGATCAATTTCGATGCCCGGGGATCCAGTTCGAACCCGGTCTGGCACCGGATGGTCTATGAAACCATGAAGTCACGCGCCGAGGCGATGTGTTATCTTGAACCGCCCTACGTGACACGGTATCCGGAATTAAAGGAACTGAAGCCGTACCTTGAGGGGACGGGTGGGGTACCGCCGGAACACTGTATCGCCGAACGGAACCTGGCCATCGACAGCGATTGGCTGGTGGCAGAGTGGGGTGCCGCCGAAAAGTGGCTGGAACAGCGCCGGAAC
>MHBQ01000044.1:0-590 GCA_001803315.1 Lentisphaerae bacterium RIFOXYC12_FULL_60_16 | reverse complement strand
GGAATCCCGCAGCGGTGCGTGACATCGGGTTCAAGGCGGTGCCCGTGCAGCGGATCGGGCTCCAATCGTCGGCTGCGCGGAAACGTGTTCCGGCCCGCGAACTGGTGCATGCCTACCTGGAATTGATCGAGCCGCCGCAGCGCGAGGGGAATGGACCGGTCCAGCCGGCGAAGTGTTGGCTGGTGGTTGAGAATCGGGGAATGGTTCCGGCGCGCGGAACGGTTCGTGTCCGTATTGACCAACCGGGGGGGAGTGTGGTGGAAGGTGGCCGGAACCGGCGGATGGGACGCCATGTTACGGATTGTGAATGGGCCTGGAGCGGGGATTTCCGCCTGGCTTCAGGAAAAACCCGGAAGTGGAATCTCATGGTTCAACCGGGTGGCATGGTGCCGGTTTTTACCGTCGGCGTGAATATTCCCGGCGAGGAATACATGCGGCATCAACTGGCGTTGCCGGTCCGGCGTCGCTTGTCGGGATTGCCTCGATTACCTGCCGGAGTAAGCGGTGACCGGGCGAGGGAACGGTTGCTCAAGGGGGGACCGGTGGGGGTGGTTCTGATCGGCAGTGAGGTGGTTGCCCGGATACGGGTG
>MHBQ01000043.1:58828-59033 GCA_001803315.1 Lentisphaerae bacterium RIFOXYC12_FULL_60_16 | reverse complement strand
AATCCCGGATGATGTTTCCTGCGATCTGGCCTCCCTGGCTGTCTGCGGACTCGGCCCGACTTTCGGCGCTTTCGAACGCATGGCGGTTGACGCATTCGACACGGTCCTGATCACAGGGCTCGGGCCGGTAGGACTCGGCGGCATTGTGAACGCCCGTTACCGGGGTGCGCGCGTTATCGGAGTCGACAATCACCCCTATCGGTCA
>MHBQ01000043.1:58546-58793 GCA_001803315.1 Lentisphaerae bacterium RIFOXYC12_FULL_60_16 | reverse complement strand
CGATCCAGCCGACCCGGACGCCGGAAAACGCCTGTTGGATTTGACCGGGGGGACGGGTGTAGACAAGGCGGTTGATTGTTCCGGCGCGGTTCCGGCACATACGCTTTGCCTGGAAGCCACACGCCGTAAAGGACACGTGGCATTCGTCGGTCAATGCCTGAACGAAACACCCCTGAAGATCAGCCGCCATATGATCCAGAAAGGGCTCACCTTGCATGGCGCCTGGCATTACAACCTGGCCGACTAT
>MHBQ01000043.1:45238-58471 GCA_001803315.1 Lentisphaerae bacterium RIFOXYC12_FULL_60_16 | reverse complement strand
ATTCAATCCGCATGGGAACTCCAGGTCTCCGGCAACTGCGGCAAGGTTATTCTCCATCCGTGGGAATAAGCAGGCGGTTGATGCCGGCAACCGTTGGGTTAACAATGTGAATTACGCTTGTCGCCATTCCTTTCGAGGTTTAGTGTTCAGCCATGAAAAATTTTCCCATGGTCATCCGTCCTGCTGAATTCCACGACGTGGAATCCATATTTCGCCTGATCAAGCACTACCCGAACGAACTGCTGCCACGCGCCATCAGCGATATCGTCCAGAACATCGACCGTTTCCTGGTGGGTGAAATGAACGGCAAGGTCGTAGGCACCGTATCCTGGCAGATCCTGCCGGAGATCGGAGCCGATAAAGCGCCTTCCGTGGAAATCAAATCCGTCGCCATCGAGAACAGCCTGCGCAGGAAGGGACTCGGCCAGGCACTGGTCCAAGGGGCCATCAACCGTATCCGTACGATCCAACCGTGTCAGATCATCGTCCTGACATTCACACCGGATTTCTTCGCCTCCATGGGATTCAAGGTCGTCTCGAAACGGAAACTTATTCACAAGATTTACGCCGGTTGTATCAACTGCACCAAGTACGATTCGCCGTTCACGTGTCCGGAAGTTGCCATGGCGCTGGTCCTTTCCCCGTCCACCACCGTGAAGCGAAGCATAACCAAGCGAAAAGCAACAACATGATGCGGCGTTTACTGAAGTTCTGCGCCGGGCTGCTGCTGATACCCATCCTCCTGGTTGTCGGCATCCATCTGTACCTGCAATATGGCCTCACCGGACTCATCCATCGCACCGTGCTGCCCGAAGCACGCCGCAAGGCCAACATCACGATCGATCTTGATCATGCTTCCGTGAACCTGCTCCGGGGACGCGCCGACATCAACGGATTCCGGCTCGGTAATCCACCGGGATTCATCGAATCCGATCTTTTCACCCTTCAGCATGCCCATCTATCCACTGCCCTGACACCCTGGTTACGAAAGGCCATTCACATCCGGGACTGCCGGATCGAGGGTTTGACAATCCAACTCATTCGCCAGGCAGATGGAACGATGAATTTTGGACGGTTCAACATTCCGGAAACGACAACCCACCGGCAACCGGGGCCACCACCACCCGAAACTCCACGGGACATCCCGACTCCCGGTGAGGTGCCGGATCAACCGCCCGACGCTCCGCCTGAACCTCCCGTACACCCTTCCGATTTACCGCCCTTTCGCGTGGATCAGGCGTCCCTCACCGCCACGATCATCTGGATCGATCACCAGTCCAAACCGGACCTTACACGCCTGGAAACACGCTGGACGGCCGACCTGAAGGGCATTCAAAGCCGTTCATGGGATCCCGCATCCGCGTGGGGGTCCCTGGTCATCACCGCCCACCAGGCCGCGCAGCCGGAAACAGAAATCACCACGCTTCGACTTGATGTGGCGCCGCTGGCCAACCCCATGCAGGCAAGCTTTACCTTGCAGGGAACCCTGGCCGCTACGGATCTTCCGGGCATGACGTCCACCATTCACCAAGCCGGAATCCAGTGCAACGCCGTATCCGCTTCCGTCAATCTTTCGGCCGAGGAGGGACGATTTAAATCCGGATCACGGGTGACCGTGCACCTGTCCCGTCCCGTGTTAACGGACAAACTGGCCCGTAAAATCAAACTCAAGAACGTCAAGCTCCCCGACCCGCTGGTTGTACCCGTCCCCGTCAGCGGCACACTGGAAAAACCGGTGTTCGATTTCGCTTCGGCCCTGGTCTCAACGGCCCTGCAGGTAGCGGTACAGGGGTTGACAGGCGACCGGATCGAATCCTCTCTGGACGGTTTGTTTAAATCCTTCGAGAAAAGCCTCAACCGTAAACCATCATCCCCCTGAACCATTGCCGGCAAACGGGGCGCGGCGGTTCAGTAAAATCCCGCCCGTTGCCGTCGCAACAGGTCGGGGGGAAGTTCCGTAATGAAACGCGACGGTTCACAGGGCATCACCCCCCCGTCACGCATGCGCCGGACCGCCGGCACACAGAAGCACAGTTCGGTCTTGGCGCGGGTCAACGCCACGTAAAAGAGCCGCCGTTCTTCCGCCTCGCCGTCCGCGGATTCCTGGACCGAACGCGGCGACGGAAACATGCCCTCCGTCATCCAGAGCACGATGACCGCCGGCCATTCCAGTCCCTTGGCCTGGTGAATCGTGCTTAACCGGACACGCTTTAAATCCTGTTTATCAACGGCATCCGCCTCGGCGTCGAGGTTGGTCATCAAGGCGACTTCACTCAACAAGGCCTCCGTGGATTCAAAACGATCGGCATGGGTGATCAACTCATCCACATCCTGCAGTCGTTGTTCCGCGTTTTCAAATGTGTTCAAGGCATGCCGCTCATAGAATGCCTCGACAAACCCCTTGAGTACGACGGACGCATGCCGCCCCATCGGCTCATAACGTGCCATGACCCGTGCAATCGCCTTCCAGGCATCAACCGCATCGCCTTTCAGCGCACGGGTGATGCGCCCCATCGTGACTTCATCCGTGGCCGGCAGACGGCCACCAAGCGATTGCCACAATTTTAACGCGGTGCGCTCACCGACCCCCGGCAAGAGGCTCAACAAACGCACAAAGGCCAATTCATCACCGGCATGTTCAACCAGGCGCAGAGGCGCCAGAACATCCTTGATGTGGGCCTGTTCGAAAAAACGGACACCGGAGGTGATCGTGTAGGCAACCCGTTCGCGGGTTAATTCCATCTGCAGTTCCATGGCATGATAATGGGCCCGGTATAGAATGGCGATGTCATCGGGGGCATAACCGTCACGCCGTAATCGGCGGAGATAATCCACGACAAAACGCGCCTGTTCTCCGCCATCCCGAACCATGGCCAGCAGGGGGCGCTGGTAGGCAGACCGGGTGGCCCGCAAGGTTTTCTGGAACTGATCAGGATTCCCCCGGATACAGGCGTTTGCCACAGCCAGAACCTCGGGAACACTCCGGTAATTGGTTTCCAATTTAATGATGCGCGTATCGGCATAACGGTCGGGAAATGAGAGGATGTTGCGGAAATCAGCCCCTCGCCAGGCGTAAATGCTCTGAAAATCGTCCCCCACCACCATGATGTTTCGATGGCGGGCGGCAACCCGGTCAACCAGGCTGGCCTGGACCGGATTGGTATCCTGATACTCATCGACAAGTACATGCAGGAAACGATCCAGATACGGGGTCATCTCCCCGGCATGTTCGACAAACAGTCGCAACCCGTTGACCAGCAAATCATCAAAATCCATCGACTGAAGGCGCTGTTTGGCGGCGGCATAATCCTTCAAGACCTTGAGTACGGCATCCGGATCAACATCGGCCTCATCCAGGCGTTCCGCGATGATCGCCTCAACGGACCGACTGCAGTTGGCTGCCCGGCTGACGCAATCCAACAGGACGTCCGGTTTTGGAAATTCACGATGGTTCAGCTTCCGGTCCTTCACGCACCGGCCCACCAGCGACCGTGCATCGTCCCGGTCAAGAATGGTATAATTCGAAGCGAAACCTATCCGCTCGGCATGACGGCGCAGCAGGCGATTACACAGATGGTGAAAGGTTCCACCCCATATGCCCGAGGATGGCGTGGTAAGCAGGCTGGCTGCCCGTTCCAGCATTTCGCGGGCCGCCTTGTTGGTAAAGGTCAACAGCAGGACACGGCTTGGCGGAACCCCCTGAGCCGCCAGCCAGGCCAGGCGATAGACCAGGGTCCGGGTTTTGCCGGTCCCGGCGGCGGCCAGCACCAGGAGCGGGCCTTCCCCTGCCGTTACCGCGGCATATTGCTCGGCATTCAGCGCCTTCTCGAAATCCACCGCCGTCGACAACCGATTCATGCCGGGTCTGCCGCCAATTCCGCCAGGGTAAGCCGGGCAACACCGGAGCCTGTCCCAACAACCAGCCCCAGGGCCTGCTGGATACGGGGATCCAGCGAGGAGAGGCCAAGCTGTGCGGGAGCCGTTCCCAACTGCATCAAGGCCTGCCCCACATCATGAACCGAGACCTGATCCGGCAGTCGACACAATACCACCCCCGGAGTTTCTCCGGACAATTCGCCCAGCAATCCAGCCCGGACCAGATCGTCAATCACCTCGTTGAGCAAACGGACCGGGACCCCCTGGCGACGTGCAAAGGCCTGGGCATCGAACGGTCTGCTTCCCGTGCTGATGGCGCGGGCCGCCTCAACCAACACCGCCAGTGCCAGATGTAACCGGGCTTCAATACTGGCACGGCGGGCACCCTGTTCCATGCGATAGGTTTTCCAGTTCTGGACGGAAAACGCCACTTCCGCACCGAACAGGATGATCTGCCAGCTGACATACACCCAGGCCAGTATGATTGGAACCAGGGCGAAACTGCCATAAATCCGGCCGTAATTTGCGACCCACAGTTGGATCGTCGCACAGATCCAGAGCCAGGCAATAAACAGGATACTCGTCACCATGCCGCCCAGACATGCCGATTTGACCCGTACATGGGTATTCGGCATGAACGCCAGAACAAAGGCAAAGGCCATGGTCGTCCAGCCCAGCACCGTTACATGCTTGATGGCATCCGAAAGCAGGAAGGATCGAAGCATTCCCGTATATTGATCCGAAAGAAAACGCGAGGCAAAATCGACAAGGGGCAGCGAAGAAGCCGCAATCATCAGGAATGGCAGCACTACGAGGACGCTGAGATAATCGGTAAATCGACGCCACAAAGATCGCCCCACCGGCACACCCCATACCCGGTTGAAAGTCGCTTCAACCGTCCCCAGCACTTGAATGACCGTCCAGATCAGCACCACCAGACCCACACCTCCAAGCGCCGTAAAGCTGATATTCGCCACCCGGTCAAACATCTCATCCACCATGCGATTGATCCGGCGTGCCAACTCGGTGCCATCAAGATTTTCGGATTGATCCCGCCGCATGCCTGCCGGTGGAACGGGGGACGTGCGGAACCACCCCTTGCCGGGGGATGCCGGAACCGATGGGCCATCAACCCGGACATCAGCGACCGGATCCGTGGCTTCCTGGACCTGGACAAATCGACCCGTCCACTCCGAAACCACGGATCCAATCTTCTGACGGGCCAATTCATCGCCGCCAAACACCCGGGCCAGGGCCAGGGCAAGCGCCAGCACCGGTACAATGGACATCAGGGTACTGAAGGTAAGGGCCGAGGCATGCAGGGGGCATTCATCTTCATGGAAGCCGCGGATGACCAGGTGTACAATCCGAACCAAAGCCACCCACCATCGCCGGAACGTCGGCAGGGACGCAAGCTCGATGTCCCACACGTCATTCGTCACAAATTGCCAGGCCTGCCTGGAAGCATGTCCGATGGATTGCCGCATCAGATTTTCCTTTCCTTGAACAAGGCCCATGCGGCCAGTGTTTTGGCATCCCGAATCTGGCCCTTTCCGATGGCCCGCTCCAGGGCGTCGGACGTCCAGTACTCCACCGCAAGCGATTCATCGTCATCGAGTGATAATTCACCGCCGACAGGCGCAAGGTCCACCAGGTATACATGAATCTGTTCATCGCTGTAGCCGGGAGCCAGGCAAAGGGTTCCCAGTTTCTCCATGCGGCAAATGTCATAGCCGGTCTCTTCACGGACCTCCCGGCGAATGCACTGATCAGGCGTCTCGCCCGGATCCAGGGTGCCGGCAACAATTTCCAGCAAATCCGCATTGACCGGTAAGCGATACTGGCGTACCAGGACAAAGGTGCCGTCACCGCGGCGTGCCAGCGCGGCAACCGCCCCGGGATGCCGCACCACCTCCCGCATGGCAGTCCGTCCGTTGTCAAGGGTGACGGCCACCGTCTCAACGGTCAGCAGGCGTCCGCGAAAAACAATCGACGATGTGCCGGTGCGTTCCATCAGGAGGCATCCCCGTCTTCACCCGATTCAAGCCGCCCACGGTAGAGCTGCTCATAATACTCCCGGTAGACGCCGGTCCGTATCCGCTCCCACCATTTCCGGTTCGCCACATACCATTCCACCGTACGGCTCAGGGCCGGTTCAAAATCATAAACCGGTTTCCAGCCCAATTCCCGCTTGATCCGGGATGCGTCGATGGCATACCGCCGATCATGGCCCGGCCGGTCTTCCACATACCGGATCAAGGTCTCGGGCTTCCCGAGACAACGGAGTATTCCCCGGACCACATCCAGGTTCGGGATATCGTGATCGCCACCCACATTGTAGATCATTCCGGTCTTGCCGTTGCGCAGCACACAATCAATGGCGGCACAGTGATCCGTGACAAAAATCCAATCCCGGACATGTTGACCGTCCCCGTAAACGGGCAGGGGTTTATCCTCCATGGCGTTTGCGATCATCAGGGGAATCAATTTTTCAGGGAACTGATAGGGACCAAAATTGTTCGAGCACCGGGTGATCACCGCATCCAGGCCATGGGAACGGCAGGCGGCCCGAACCATCAGGTCGGCGGCCGCCTTGGTGGCGGCATACGGATTGTTGGGTTGAATGGGTGAACTTTCAGAAAAACGCCCCTGTTCGCCAAGGCTGCCGTACACTTCATCGGTGGAAACCTGCATGAACCTCCCCACCCCGTTCATCCGGACGGCATCCATCAACATCTGGACACCGGCCACATTGGTCTGGATGAACACATCGGCCCCCATATGCAAACTGCGATCCACGTGACTTTCGGCGGCAAAATTCACCACGGCATCGAACGCATGGGAACGGAACAGGGATTCCACATCCTCCATCGCCGCAATATTCCCGCGTACGAACACATGGCGGGGATCGGTTTCCAGGTCCTGGAGGTTTTCAAGATTGCCGGCATAGGTCAATGCGTCGAAATTCACCACGTTCACGTCCGGATACCGGGCCAGCATGTAGCGCACAAAATTGCTGCCGATAAAACCCGCACCTCCCGTTACCAGAATCTTCATAGACCGGCTCCTGCTTTTTCGGATGTTTCGGAAATAAACGCCTTCAACCCGGCCCGCCAATCCGGCATGTCCTCACCCGTGATGACACGGTACCGGTCTTTGCACAACACGGCATTCGCGGGACGGCGTGCCGGCAACGGATACCCGGAGGTGGGAATCGGCTCAAGCTTCGGTTCCAGGCCGGCTTCAGCCGCAATGGCACGTGCATATTCCCACCAACTGCACTGACCGGAAGCCGACACATGGACCGTACCGGTCGCAAGGGCATCCATCAAACACAGGATTGCCCGGGCCAGGTGTACCGTATACGTGGGACAGGTAAATTGATCGTCAACCACACGGACCGGCCATGGTCCCTCCTTTAGCCGACGTTGTATGGCACCTGCAAAATGCCGGCCATGCAAGCCAAACAATGCCTGTGTCCGTACGACCAGGGCATCGGGAAGCACGCCAAAAACCGCCTGTTCCCCTTCCAGTTTGCTCTGTCCATAGACGTTAAGCGGGGCAACCGGGTCCGATTCCCGGTACGGCCCATTGAACCCGTCAAAAACATAATCCGTACTGACATGAACCAGGTGCGCTTTGCGCGAAGCCGCCCAACGGGCAACACGCCCGGCACCCTCCCGGTTGACGGCCATGGCAAGCTCGTGTTCGGTTTCAGCACGATCCACCGCCGTATAGGCAGCGCAATTGATCACCCACCGGGCGGTTGGAAGATCATCCCAATTCTGGTCACGGGTCACATCAAGCGCAGGCAAGTCACGTGCCAGGACATTCATTCCCCGCGCTTTCAACACGGCAACCATGTCATGTCCCAACATCCCGTTGGCACCTACCACCAGCACCTGCATCACACAACCTCCCCACCATTACGCACCCCGCTACGTTAAACAGAACCAACCATGCACGCAATCCGCCTTTTCATCAATCGCAGGGACATGGATCATCAGCGCTCAACTCCTGCCCGTCATATACGGTCCATTCAGGCGCAGTACAGGGTAGACCTTTTCGGGGTTACGCCGTATAGTCCTCCCACCTGTTTGAAAGGGAATAAACCGTGAGTATACCCGAAAAGGTTTCCGGGCCTGTCCCGGAGGTGGAATCCATCATTGCCGGCATCCGGCAGCGGATACAGGAAGCGGGTGGCGATCCATCCCCTACCGCAACCCCGGCCACGGACGTCCCCGGTCTTGACAATGCCAACCTGCAAGCCGGTTTGCATCTCGCCATGGTA
Source organism: Lentisphaerae bacterium RIFOXYC12_FULL_60_16 (assembly GCA_001803315.1). Classification (GTDB taxonomy): domain Bacteria; phylum Verrucomicrobiota; class Kiritimatiellia; order UBA8416; family YA12-FULL-60-10; genus YA12-FULL-60-10. The sequence continues at coordinate 50,304 of MHBQ01000043.1, read as the reverse complement.
TCCAGTGACGGAGGCAACCGCTTGCGGCATCCCTTCCTGAGCGCCTTCCGGAGGGCCTGTTACCGCCTGTTGGGATTGACCTGTCTTCATGCCGGTGTATTGCGCACGCTCAATGAACTGGCACGCCTTTCGGTATCCGAGCAGGAACGCCGCCTGACCCGGCTCGAAGCGGAAATCCACGCCCTGCGCCAGGGGGAAAAACGGTGAACGTGGCGTTTGTCGCCCCCTTTTACGGGGCACAAGCTTCCGGCGGCGCTGAAACGGCATGCCGCCAGATTGCCATCCACCTGAACCGTTCCGGCATCGAAGTTGAAATCTACACCACCTGCGCACGCGACCTGCAACAGGACTGGTCCACCCTCCATTATCCGGCCGGCACGCACCGTGAGGATGATCTTCCGGTTCACCGGTTCCGGACTCCCCGGCTTCGCTTGGACCGTTTCGGCGCATTGAACGGCCGCCTGATCCGCCGCGAGCCGCTCTCCCGGAGTGAGGAAGAGCAATTCATGGCTTTTCACGTGACCAGTTTCGATCTCCTGCGAGCCCTGGCTGCCAACGGAAACCGGCACGATTGGATCTGCTTCATCCCCTATCTTTTCGGCACCACGTATCACGGATCCCGCCTCTTCCCGGAACGTTCCATCCTCATCCCCTGCCTCCACGACGAAGGCTATGCGCACATGCAGATCGTCCACGACATGTTTCACCAGGCGGCGAAACTGGCATTTAATGCACCCTCCGAACAAGCGCTGGCCCAATCGCTTTACAAGGTCGACCCGGCTCGTTGCGTCGTCACCGGAATCGGCATTGATACCGGGATTCATGGACAGGCGGAGCGTTTTCGTTCCCGCTTCAATATCCAGGCCCCCTTCATCCTCTATGCCGGACGAAAAGATACCACCAAGAATGTCCATACGCTCGTCAACCATTTTGCCGCCTATCTCGGCGCGCACCCCCAATCCCCGTTACGCCTGCTCATGATAGGACCGGGAACCGTCCCTATCCCGACCGGGATGAAGGACCGGATCACGGATCTTGGATTCGTCTCCGAAACGGACAAGCAGGACGCCTACGCAGCAGCCTGGGCGCTTTGTCAGCCCTCCCGCAACGAAAGTTTCTCAATCGTCATGATGGAGGCATGGCTCCACGGCACCCCCTCCCTCGTCCATGGCGATTGCGCCGTCACGCGCGGCCATGTAGTCCAGTCCGGCGGCGGACTGTATTTCAACACCCCGGCTGAGTTTTCCGCCTGCATCGATCAATGGACGAAAGACCCTGCCCTGCATGACGCCATGGGCGCCGCCGGCCGGCGCTATGTAGGTGAACAATACGCCTGGGAACGTGTCGTTGCACGGTACCGCCACGACGTTTTCGGGTTGCCGGCATGAACCAGGCCCGGCAGAACATTCCGGAATGCCGGCGGCAGGTTTCAGACTGGACAATTTCCTCCGAAATCCAAACACTCCTGGCTGGGTTTCACAATCCGGAAGACGGGAGACTGACATGAATCATCGTGAACGCACCATGGCGATCCTCCACTACGAAAAGGCAGACCGGCTGCCCATCGTCCATTTCGGGTTCTGGCGTGAAACACTCGAACGCTGGGCACGGGAAGGCCACCTTTCCAAGGAACTGGCAGAATCCCAGGCCGATGGTAATCCGGCCGACAAAACCATAGAAACGAAGCTGGGCTTCGACTTCAACTGGCAGAACATGTTCTATATCCACCACTCGATACGGCCGGCATTCACCTCGGAAGTGCTCCGGCAATTCGAGGATGGAACGCGCCACGAACGCAACGCGCAAGGGGTCGTGGTGGTGTGCAAACCCGAGGCCGGATCAATTCCTGCCGAAATATCCCATACACTCACGGATCGGGCATCCTGGGAAGAACACTACCGCTGGCGTTATCAATGGCATGTTGACCGCTTACTCGACGTTGGTGTTCGCGATGGTTCCCGCATGATCCCCTTCCGGGACGGCGGACTTGAATTGCTGAAAAAGAACCAGCGTACCTGCCCCCTCGGCCTGCATTGTGGCAGCCTCTTCGGGGAAATCCGGAACATCCTGGGGGTGGAAGGATCCAGTTATCTTTACGCAGACGATGAATCGCTGTTCGATGAAATCATCCAGACAGTCGGCGATCTATGCTATCAAGGGGTCAAGACCGCGCTTGAATCCGGCGCAAAATTCGATTTCGGTCATTTTTGGGAGGATATCTGTTTCAAGAACGGTCCACTCATCATCCCCTCCGTGTTCCATGAAAAAGTCGGCCCGCACTACCGGCGCATTACGCAACTCCTGGCACAACATGAAATCGACATCGTCTCGCTTGACTGCGACGGGCAGATCGATGCCCTTATCCCGACGTGGATCGAAAACGGGGTCAACACGATGTTCCCGATCGAGGTGGGAACCTGGGATGCCAGCATCCTCCCATGGCGCGAACGATACGGCCGCGCATTACGGGGCGTCGGCGGCATGAATAAGGTTGTCTTCAGCCGGGACCGGAACGCGGTTGACCGGGAAATCGAACGATTGAAGCCCTTGGTGGCTTTGGGCGGATACATCCCCTGCCCGGACCATCGGTTGGCGCCGGATTCACAATGGGACTTGGTCCGTTACTATACCGACCGTATGCATGCCGTGTTTGGTTGACTCACGTTTGCATAGAGGAAAAAACTGATGTCGACGATTATCGACCGCCCGTTCCAAACCACCATGAGTATCCTGCTCCTGGTGGCCCTGACACAAACCATGGGGATACTCCTTTACCTGTCCGGACATGCCTGGGGTCTGCTCCTGACGGTTGGAGTTGCCGCGGCGATACAAACACTCACCCTGATCCTGGTCTGGTATACCCTGAAACTGGTTTTTCACATGGGCCGCGAGTTAGTGGCAGCTCAAGCCAATCAACCGCCGATCCACAAGGAGAATTAACCCCGCCATGACAGCCGATTCATTCGCCTTTTCACCATCGATCTATCATCGCCGACGCATGCAGGAGATCCATCCGGCACTCACCTTTGACCCGGCTGACCCGACCGGTTGGCAGCGTCGTCTCCGCGCCCGTTTCAAGATCCTTCTGGGTTACGATCCACCCGTCCAGCGTATTCCATTGTCCCCGAAAACACGCTGGAAACAGTCCTTTCAGACCGGCACGGTGGAAAAGATCGTCTTTCATAGCGAACCCGGTGTCGATGTTCCGGCCTACGTCTGCCTGCCCGCACGGGCAAAACCACCGTACCGGTTTTTCATCTGTCTGCAGGGGCACTCCACCGGGATGCACAACTCGATCGGCGTGGCGATCGATGATGAAACCCGCCCCATCAAGGTCGCCGGCGACCGCAATTTTGCCATCGGGTGCATGCGCCGGGGAATCGCGGCCCTGTGCATCGAACAACGGTCCTTCGGTGAACGCCGCGAGAAAATCCAGCAACAGGCCTCCTCCCACCCCTGCCACGACGCGGTCATGCAGGCCATCCAGCTGGGGACCACACTCGGCGCCGAACGCGTGTTCGACGTCGACCGGGGAATCGACTATCTGGCGGCACGGGGCGACTGCGACATGAAACGCATCGGCATCATGGGCAATTCCGGAGGCGGAACCGTGACGATCTTTGCCGCCGCACTTCTCCCGCGAATTGCCGTTGCCATGCCCAGCTGTTCCTTCTGCACCTATCGCGATTCCATCATGCAGATCTATCATTGCGGCGATAACTATGTCCCCGGAATTGCCCGTTGGGCTGAATCCGCGGATGTGCTCGGTCTGTTCGCTCCCCGACCCGTTGTGATTGTTGCCGGAAAATCCGACCCCATATTCCCCTTATGCGGGGTTCGTAAAGCCTATGCTGACCTGCGCCGGATTTACCGGGCATTCGGGGCGGAAGATCAGTGCAAACTCGTTGTCGGTCGTGGTGGCCATCGTTTTTATGCGGCGGCGGCCTGGCGCACCATGAATCCTCCACATTAAGAAAGGGAATCGACCATGATCCGATTGGGTGTAGTGGGACACGGCGGAAGGGCCGCGGGCGTCATTCAACATGCCTTGCGCACGGTTGATCCGGAACTGCGGGTGGTGGCAATTGTCGATCCCGACGAGGCCGGGGCACGTTCGCGCCTCGCCGAATGCGACCGACCGGAGGTTGTTTTCTACCGCTCGCTGGACGTCATGGTCCGCAAGGCAAAACTCGACGGCCTGATGATCGGCACGCGGTGCAATCTACACACGCCACTGGCCATTCAAGCCGCCCGCTATGACATACCCCTCTATCTGGAGAAACCCGTAGCCGTCAGCATGCAACAGGCGACCAGCCTTGAACGTGCCTTCCGGAAAAGCCGCTGTCCCGTGGTGGTCAGCTTTCCCCTGCGGGTATCCCCACTGTGCGAACTGGCACGCCGCTACATTCTGGACGATGCCGTTGGAAATCCCGTGCACATCAATGCCATCAACTATGTACCCTACGGAAGGTGCTACTGGGAGGATGGATACCGCAACTACCCGGTCACCCAGGGTCTATTCCTGCAAAAGGCCACGCATGATCTCGACTATATGATGTACCTGATGGGCAGCCCGATTGTGCGGGTAAGTGCCATGGCCACCTTCCACAAGGTGTTCGGGGGGAAGAAAAAACCCGGGCTCCGCTGTTCAGCCTGCAAGGATTCCGACACCTGCCGGGAAAGCCCGGTTTACCGGCACCGGCATGGCGTTGGAAATGCCAATGATCACCTCTGCCTCTTCAGCGTGGATTGCGGATCCCTTGAAACCGGAACCAATGAGGATTGTTCCAGCGCACTCGTGGAGTTCGCATCCGGTGCGCATGGTGTTTATACCCAGGTGTTCTACATTCGCTTCGATGCGGCGGCCAGAGGCGCCACGGTCAGCGGATACAACGGAACCGTCGCGTTCGACTGGTACAAGAATGAACTCAGGCGCATCCGCCACCACGAACCCTTCACCGCCGTGGAAAAGGCCACCGGGTCCGCCAGCCATTTCGGCGGTGATGCCGAACTGGCGCAGGATTTCATCGGTATCATCCGGGGCACGATCCGGAAAAGCCGTACCC
>MHBQ01000043.1:0-45152 GCA_001803315.1 Lentisphaerae bacterium RIFOXYC12_FULL_60_16 | reverse complement strand
ACTCGATTCCCTGTGGATGGCATCCGCCGCCTGATTCAGGTCAATGAATCAGGGATGCGCCCAACCCTAGGGACGGATTGAATTCGACTTGCCTTAAGCGCCGTTGATTGGTACCCCCTTCCCGCATGTCAACGGGTACATGTCCAGGAGTTGAAACAACCCCGATCCGCCCGCTGGTCGAGACCACGTTTGCACGTAATGCCTTCTGTGCGGTTGCGTGGGAGGCCATCTGGGCACTGGGGGTCCCCTTCTGCACCATCTGGACAATTGTGCCGGCCTATCTCTTCTACCTCGACCTTCCAAAAACGGTCGTCCAACTCATCATGATCGGGTTCAGCCTGACGGCAGGCTTCCAATTATTCAGTACCCGCCTGTTTCACGGTCCACGCCGACGCCTATGGCTGACCATTAACTGGATGCTGTTTTCCGCCTGCTGGGTCGTCTATGGCCTCCTCGCCCGCATGGGATGGAACGGGTTGCCCCGGAGCTTTATGACCACCTGTTTTGTTCTGACCTGCATCGGTTTGGCGGTCACCATGCATCTTGGAATCCCCGCCTATGCCGAAATGCTGGTGGCCAACATTCCCCTTCGTAAACGGGGCCGGTTGACAGCCTTCCGCAACCTTGCCCTGGGAACTTTTGGATTGCTGGGGGTTCTGGCAGCCACGCATTGCATGCGACATTTTCCAGAACCCCATAATTTTCATTATGCCATGCTCATCGGTGGAAGCATCATGCTGGTTTCCTGCACCACCCTGCTCGGTTGGAAGGACCATGATGCCTGCCAGTCAACGCCGGCTTCCTCCCTGAGATCCCCCTGGTCATTGGCGCGACAACTGGCCGGCAATATGAATTTCCGCGTCTTCCTGGTCTTCCACATGCTGTTGCTGACCGCCCAATCGCTGGCGCCCCTCCTGATCGGCTACGGACGGGACATCCTGGATCTCCCTTCAAGCCGCATCACGCATTTCACCGCGGCCTATTTCTTTGGACCCATCCTCAGTGGCCTTTGCCTGGCACCCCTGGCCGACCGCTACGGCTTCCGCCTGATCGGAATACTGAGCGCAACCGCCATGTCAACCGCATTCCTGTTACCCATCCTTTTCTGGAACACCCTGCCGGCCATCCTGATCGCCTACCTGCTCTATGCGGCAACGGCCACACTGAATACGATCCTGGTGGGCAATCTCGGTGCTGAACTGGTGCCGGATGTAAAACCCGGCATGATGGTCGCCATCGGCAATGTCCTGGCAACCCCGCTCGGGCTTCTCCTGGCTCCGATGGCAGGCGCCTTGGTGGACCACTTCGGATCGTCGGGATATGTCGGCGTCTTTGCAGCCGGAATCACCATGTCCGTCATTGCAATTTTGGGTTATAGTCTGCTGGTACGCGAACCACGGACCGGCCAGGAGATTCATGTGCGGATACGGGCCTTCCCGATCCGGTAAACGGAGCAACCCGCGATGCAACCGCAGCGAATCATCGATTTTCACCACCACGGGGGCGGAACCGCGCCAGCGGATTATCTTCGCCAGCTGGTTCCCCAGGCACAACACTGGAACATCCACAAGATCGTCATGCTGGGCCTGGAGTGGCCCGGAATCACCATGTCCAGCCGCAACCGGGATATCCTGGCATGCTGGAAAGGCGAACCGGGTCTGGTCGTTCCCTTTGCAGCCCTCGACATGCAGAAATCCTCCGATCCTGCCCAGGTGGACGCCCTGCGCGAACAGGGGTTCGTGGGATTGAAATTCATCCGGCCACCCGTCCCCTACCACGATGAACGGTTTTATCCCTGGTACGATCGTGCCCAACAGTTGAAAATGCCCTGCCTGTTTCATCTTGGCATCGTGGCCCGTCTCCCCGAGTGGGAAGGCCACCGGACCGACAGCAACCTGATGCGCCCCATACACCTCGACACCATCGCCCGATCCTTCCCTGGACTAACCCTGGTGGGCGCCCATTTGGGAAACCCCTGGTACGAGGAAGCCGCCATGAGCTGCCGCTGGAATCCCAACCTGTATTTCGACTTGTCCGGATCAACCCTCAAGCGGATGCGTCCGGAAGCCATCGGCGAACTCCTCTGGTGGGGAGGAACCACCTACCCCGCCTATCGTGACCGGCTCGGCCGTAGCGCCTGGGAAAAGATCCTGTTCGGCAGCGATGTCAACGCGCCGGATATCGGCGACGTTATCGGTGATTACAACCGTCTGGTCGAAACCTTGGAATTACCCTCCGAACTGGTTGATGCAATTTTCTACCGGACCGGCGCTTCCCTGCTCGAAGCCGCCGGGTTAACCATGTCATGACCCCACCCAGAGGACGCGACCCATCATGATACAAACCCTGACCGAACCTGAATCCCGCCAGGCCATGCGCAACCTCATCATGGCGCAATGTTTCGGCACACTTTCCCTCCTGTTATTCACCAACGGATTCCTGCTCGCGTACTTGTCAGCGGTCGGAATACCCAGTGAACACATCCTGTCGTGGTTAACGCTTCCCTACGTCTCCAACTTTCTCCTGATGCTTCCATTTGCCCACTTGGCCGACCGAATCGGGCGTAAACGTGTCGGACTCGCCGGATTGTACGCTACGGTGGCAGGCTTTGCGTTGATCGCCACCTTCACCCTGCTGCCGGGACATCTCGCCGTCCCTTTATTTCTGGCTGGCGCCATCATTTTCAGCGCCGGCTATACCGCCTTCTCGTCCAGCTGGTTCGCCTTGTTAAGCCCGATCATTCCCGCCCCTATGCGCGGCCGTTTCTTCGGAAGACTGAGGACCTCCTGGCAGGCCGTCGCCATTGCCTTCAGTTTCATTGTAACCGTGGTGCTCCGCAACCACCCGGAAATCGGGGTGTATCGCCTGTTCCTGCTGGTTGTCCTGGTGATGGCTTTCGCGCGGATCCTCATCTATCAGCGTATCCCCGATCTTGAACCACCCAACCCTGCACGGCCTGCGTTCCTCGAAGCCATCGGAATCGTTTTCCACACCCCCGGATACCTGGCATTCGGCGCCTACATATTCCTCCTGTATCTGTTCACCGGTGCGGCCCCGTGGCTCATGGGATTGCTCCAGAAGGACACCATGGGCCTGACGGGCGATTCCATCGTCCTGCTGGGCAACGCCCTGGCCGTGGGCACCTTCATCGGGTTCATTTTTGCCGGTCGACTGGTAGACCGGTTCGGGACCAAGCCCGCCTTCATGATCAACCACTTCGCATACGCGCTGATCCTCGGCCTGATACCGCTACGCCCCTGGTTCTCCGCTTCCCCCCTGCTTTATATGGGATGCCTGATGTTCGGGTTTGGCATCTGCAACGCGGTCACCAGCGTCTCTATTTCCACGGAGATGCTGGGAATCATGCCGGCACGCAGCCGTTCACTTTCCACCGCATTGATCAGCATGCTGTCAGGCGCCGGCATCGCTTTGTCGGGCCAATTCGCCGCCCAGGCAATCCGCCTTCGCATGCTGGCCGACCAGTGGATGCTGGCAGGACGTTCCCTGGGCCCCTATGACACCTTGCTGATGGCCTCCGGCATCATGGTGCTGCTCTTGGTGGTAACCCTGGGCCTGATTCCATCCGTCCTTCGACCGGCGGAATACTCGTCCAACCAACCGTAACGCGCGCGTCCATCCAGACGGTTCCAGGCTGGACATTCCAGGCCCTGCACGCCACCATGGCCGTTGATGACCCTACGTGCCAAATTGTTTTCCATAACCGCCATGGTCGTCACCGTGCTGACCGTCCTCTGCATCTTTGCCACCCGTCACTTCCTCCTGACCAATGCCACCCGCCTGGAACACGGCTATGTCCAGGAGGCCATGGAACGGGTGCTCAAGAACCTGCACGCCGACCGGAATCACCTCGACAGCATGGTGCTTGACTGGGCCTCCTGGGACGACACCTATTCCTATATGGAAAATCAGGATCCCGATTACCTGGAATCCAACCTGACCGCGGACATACTCCGGGATTTAAGGGTTCATTTTCTGCTTTTCATACGGCCGGATGCTTCCCTTGAAATCGGCATCATGGCCGATGATTCAAATCCGACCAACCGCCAAATAAACCTCCAGTCCAACCCGCTCGCCCGCCATGGCGTTGAACTTTCACCGGACCGGGGTGTTTCAGGTTTTTTCCTTCACCAAGGCATCCCCTACCTGATGGCTTCCCGGCCGGTTCTCACCAGTCAGCACGCAGGACCTCCCAACGGCTGGGTCGTAATGGGATATCGTTTGAATCAGGAGTTTCTTGACCTGCTGGAGGAACGCGCTGGTGCAACATTCGAACTCCGGCCCATCGCGACCCTGGCCCGCACACCACTTGAGGGCGGCATGATCAGCCGCTTGATGGAAACATCGGCGACCGAGATCCACGATTATTCCCCCGAGCAGATGTACGGGTTTCATGTGCTGCGTGATGTCAACAACCAGCCGATCCTCCTGCTGTCAATCACCTACCCGCGCAACCTGCTGCGACAGGAACAGCTGAATGTCCGCTTTATATCTCTCTGGTTCCTCCTGGCTGGAACCGCGATCCTGGCCTTCACCTTCTGGTCGCTCGAACGCTATGTATTGATTCCCCTCAGCCGGAGCATCGAACAAATCGGACAAGGCGTGGATGATGTCGCAGCCGCACGCAGCCTGGCTCTCCGCTTGAAATCCGATCACGGTGGTGTTGAGTTCCAGGCATTGACCAACGGCATCAACCGCATGCTGCAAGCCCTCGAAGCCGCTGAAATGGCAGCCCGGGATCACCGGGAACAATTGATCCGGATGGACAAACTGGCGGCGCTCGGCACCCTGGTATCCGGTATTGCCCATGAAATCAACAACCCGAACACGATCATCGGATCGAACGCCATGGTCCTGGCCGAACTGTACGAATCAATTAAACCGGTTCTCGATTCATGGAACCGTGACCATGCCGACTTCAAGCTGGGGGTCAGGCCCTATCCGGAAGTCGGACCCGAAATACCGGAATTGCTGCGCGAGATGAGCCAGGCGTCCGTTCGCATCGCCGATCGCATACATGAACTCAAGGCATTCTCCGCCCCATCCGACACCGCCCTGACACATCCGGTGAATCTTAATGATGTGGTCCAATCCGCCCTCACCATGCTGCGCGCGGAAATTCCCAAACGGACACACCGATGGGAGTTGGAACTGCAGGACTCCCTGCCAACCATGCTGGGCAATCCCTCCCGGCTGGAACAGGTGGTGATCAACCTGGTCCATAACGCCCTGTACGCCGTCCAGCATCCCGACCGTAAAGTCCGGGTAAGCACCCGGCATGACACGGGACAGACCACCATCACGCTGATGGTGGAAGATGAAGGTTGCGGCATTGCACCTGACCAGATCAAGCATCTGGGGGAACCATTCTTCACCACCCGCCGCGCCCAGGGGGGAACCGGCCTCGGCCTTTTTGTAACCACCAACATCATCAATGAACACAAGGGAAGTATACGATTTGAGTCCCGTCCACAACAGGGAACCCGCGTAACCGTCACCTTCCCCCGCATAACAGGAGACCCGGCATGAATCAACCCGTTCCGTTCCCCTCCCGTCCCATCCTCCTGGTGGACGATGAACCACCCGTACTCCGGAGCATCGACAACCTGCTGCGCAATGCCGGCATCAACCACACCATCCGCTGTGACGACAGCCGCCAGGTTGAAGCCCTTATTGAATCCCATAATGTCGCCGTGATCCTGCTCGACCTGTGCATGCCCTTCCGGTCCGGCACCGAGTTACTCCCCATCCTGACCAGCCGGTTCAGTCACATTCCGGTCATCATCGTAACCGCCAATCATGAACTGGACACCGCCGTCAGCTGCGTCAAGGCCGGCGCGCTGGATTACCTGGTCAAGCCATTCGATCGACAACGTTTGGTCGCTGCTGTCACCAAGGCCATTGAAACCGCCGAATTGCGCTGTGAGAACCAACGGTTGCGCGATGAAGTCCTGGTGACCAGACCGCATCATCCGGAATTTTTCTCCACCATCGTGACCGCCAACCGCGCCATGCAATCGCTCTTCCGGTATGTCGAGGCCATCGCACCTTCACCCGAACCGGTCCTGATCACCGGCGAAACCGGTGTGGGCAAGGAACTGTTCGCACAGGTTCTCCACCAGATCGGGGCAAGGATCGGACCCTTCGTGGCGGTCAACGTCGCCGGCTACGACGACGCGTTATTCGCCGACACATTCTTCGGCCATGTCCCTGGTGCTTACACCGGCGCCGACAATGCCCGCACCGGGCTGGTTGAGAAGGCCTCCGGCGGAACCCTGTTCATGGATGAAATCGGCGATCTCGGAATCGCCTCGCAGGTCAAGCTGCTCCGCCTGCTGCAGGAACGCGAATACTTCCCCCTCGGCACCGATACCCCCCGCCAATCCAACGCCCGGATCATTGTCGCCACCAACCGGAATGTCCAGCAACTGCTGCAGACCGGCCGATTCCGGGAGGATTTGTACTACCGCCTCCTGTCCCACCACCTGCGCATCCCGCCCCTGCGTGAACGCACCGATGATCTCCCCCTCCTGATCAACCACTTCCTCTATGAAGCGGCTTCCACCTTGAACCGGAAACGGCCGACAGCTCCAACCGAACTAGCCGCCCGTCTGACAACCTATGACTTCCCGGGCAACATCCGCGAGTTGAAAGCCATGGTTTTTGACGCCGTCTCACGTCACGAGTCAGGCATGCTCTCGCTGGATACCTTTATCGACCACATGGCACAGGCCATAAACCAACTTCCAACTCCCGGTTCACAAACCGTCCCCGGAACATCCGGAACACGACTTCCAACCATGAAACAGGCCATCGAACTGCTCATCGCAGAAGCACTCCACCGGACCGACGGCAACCAAAGTGCAGCCGCCGATCTGATCGATGTTTCCCGGCAAACAATCAGTCGTTATTGCCGTAAGAAAACCAACGAGCCAATCGCGTAACTTTTCGTTACATAGATTCATTATCTGAATTAATTTGTTACACCCCTTTTTCTCATTCCGTTCTGTCCGGAATGCGGTCCAAAGATTTTTCATTGTGTGATTCACCTCACATCCTTTCATTATTAACACATAATGCATTGAATGTGAGCGTTTAAGATAACAATTCAATCCGCATTGCCCACCGAAGATTTCCATCGGCAACCATGAGTCAAGGCGTTTGGCACTCGGTTTGCTCTAATAAGGGTCTATGGAGATTTATTGTATGATGCCCAGGGATAACAATATATGGACAGGAATTACGGATCGACGCCCCTTCTTCCGTCATTCGTTAGTTCGATCATCTGGACAATCCATGCGCAAAGACGGCCTCACTTTGGTTGAGGTCATGATCGCCATGGCGATCCTGGCGTTCAGCCTTTCATGCGTACTCATGTCTTTCACCATGGCGCGCAAATCAGCAAACATGGCTGAAGGATTCCTGACCCATATGCATACCGCCCGTGCAACTTTGGAGAATATACGAGCCAAGGCATACGACGACTCGACGCTTGCACCCGGCACCTACACGTTCAGCAACTACCGGTACGTCGTGGCAACCAACAGTGCTTTTGGCGGCATAAAAGACATTACGGTAACCGTCTGGTGGCAGAATCCGGCAAGCAAGAGCACCTCCACGCTGTCCATGGCAACCTCCATATCAAAGGCCGTACACTGATGAAAACCAGCCACTCCAAGCACACACCGGGCACAGGGCGCCACGGGTTTACATTAACCGAACTCATGTTGGCCATGGGGGTAACGACCATGATCATGGCGGGCGCTATGGGCGTTTACCTGTCCAGCCAACGATCCTGGCACACCACGTCGCTGGAGATAGGAACCGCTACCGACGCCAGTTTTGCCTTGAGCCGGATGGTTTCCGGTATCGGTACCAACCTGGGGTTCCGGGCTGCTGTCGAAAGCACCGTCAGCGTGGTCAGCAGCGGTGCCAGTTGGACCGTTTCCTACCAGGTTCCAGACGGCCCGACCAATGCAATCCGATACCTGTCGGGAGCCGAAACCATCCAATACCGGAACCACCCCCTCGCCGGATGGGTCCGGGTGGCGAACGGTATCAACGCCGCCACTGCCTCAAAGTCCGGTAAAGGGATCAATCTCATGGTGCGGGTGGGACGCCAGAATGGCCGCTTCTCAGCCACCAACGAGGTGTCAACCTTCATCGCCTTCCGCAATTAAAGGAGCAGGGATCATGATACAACCCGAACGCTCAGGTATAGCCCTGGTCACGGTGATGATGATGACGGCCATCCTGGCCATCCTGGTCACCGCCCTCCTCCGTACATCCTCGACCCAGCTGCGGGTCTCAACCGGCCAATTCAATATTGAGCGCGCCACCTTTGTGGCGGAGGCAGGAGTCGAGCGGGCCGCCGCCCATATCGCGGCCAGCGGGGCAATTCCCATCTCGTTGTACGGAACCATCGGCGGTGGAACCTATGTCACCGCGATCATCCAGGGAGGCAGTATTTCCCGTGGTCTTTGCTCAATCGGCGGGGAAATCAACATTAACCCCAATAATAGTCCGCAAAATGAATTCACCGTAACCCTGCCGGACAACTCCACCATAACCCGTGACGACCTTCACCAGGATTATGCCGGCTACACGGGACAGGCCGTTACCGTGCATGTCAAACCCAAGGGCAACGGCAACCAGAACAGCATGCTGGTAAACGGAAACCCCTACCCCGTCTCCAACGCCTACACCTATGACATCCTTTCCTCAACCATGTCGATCAACATCTACAACGATAACATCAACGGTTCCGGCAAAGCCGTCGGCAAGTGGTGGATCGCCATCGCCGCAACCAGTGCAACCCTGGTGGAGGGGCAATAACATGAAATCACCCGTTACCCATCGTCGACCGGCATGGATACTGGTTCTGATTCTCAGTTCGCTCACCATCCACAGCACCGCACAGGCCGCTTGGAGATATTTGGATGTCCAATATGGTTCCGGCGACGGCTGGCACTGGCATGGAACCACCGTGAACATCAGCGCCAATGCGCCGCCCAGCGGCAAGGTCTTCGACCGGTGGCTGGGCGAAAACGGACTGTGCGCGAACCGCTTTTCCGCCAACACCACCTACACCATGCCCAACGCCAACGCCACCATCACGGCCAGTTACAAGGATGCACCAGCGCTCTACACCCTCACCGTCGATTACGGGACCGGAGACGGTTCCTATGCCGTCGGCGAAGTGATCAACATTGTCGCCAACGCACCGGCCCCAGGAAAAGTCTTTAACCGGTGGCGGGATGATGACGAATACTGCGCCAACCGGTATGACGCAGCCACCACCTACACCATGCCCACAGGAAATAAACGGGTTTACGCCTATTATACGGATGCACCGGCCGCTACCACCACGACCACCACCACGACGACCACAACCACCACGACAACCACGTCGACTTCTTCCACCACCACGACGACCATCCCGGATTTACCGGACGAATCGGAAGGTGCCGGCCAATATAACTACAGCATCATTTCGGTCGGAACGGTCAATGGAGTGACCCGCACGGTAACCCTGGAGGGCATCCGCCGTAAGACGTGGGCTGATTTTGCACTCTGGATGAGTGTCAATAATGCGATCTATTTCAAGAGCGGCGAAGTCTTCAACGGTAAGGTCCATTCCAACGAAAAACTCTGGTTCAGCGGCAATCCCATATTTTACGCCGAGGTGACTTCGGGTGCCAACGACTTTGGCGGCAGCACCAATGCCTGCGTGTTTCACGAAGGTTTCCGCCGGGGTGTTGCAACGGACACCATGGCATCCGTCAACTTCAACACCCTGCGCAGCAAATCCAGCATGATCGTTACCGGCTTGACCACCGTGGTGATGGCACAAACCAACCTGCTGGTGACGAATTCCCGCCGCGGATGGAATCAGCAGGTCATCACCATGACCAATGATGCGATGGTACTCTATGTCGCCTCCGCCGGCAGCGGCGCCGACCCCGACGGTGATGCAATGGTTGCCGGAACGCTTGATGGACGTCTGACGGTGGCAACGGACCGGGACATCCTGATAACC
This sequence comes from Lentisphaerae bacterium RIFOXYC12_FULL_60_16, assembly GCA_001803315.1. Classification (GTDB taxonomy): domain Bacteria; phylum Verrucomicrobiota; class Kiritimatiellia; order UBA8416; family YA12-FULL-60-10; genus YA12-FULL-60-10. The sequence goes on along the minus strand of MHBQ01000043.1, from coordinate 35,095 downwards.
AACCACCTTGAATACGCCGTGGATGCCAAGACCAATTCAGCCGGATGCAACGATGCCCTCGGGCTTATCGCCAAGGGGGATATCGTTGTAAAGCCAACCTGCCCGGATAACGTCAAGATATTCGCCCACATGATAGCAACCGGCCAGGCAGCTTCCCGCAACGGATCCTTCGGCGTTGAGAATTACAACAGCGGTTCGCCGCGCGGCAACCTGAACGTGCATGGCGGTATTGTCCAGGATACACGCGGAGCCGTCGGAACCTTCAACACGGGCACCGGCAACCTGGTGACCGGTTTCAACAAGATGTATACCTACGACATCCGCTTCGTCGAGGACCCACCACCGGAATATCCGACACTCAGTGATAAATTGGAATTTGGAAGTTGGAGGGATCGTTGACCATGAAAGATAAACCCTATCAATTCAGCCACCTTGATGGATACTTGGTCATTGCCGGCATCGCACTGATTCTGGCCATTTTCATGATCCTGCATACCCCGGCAGAAACACCTTCCGCCCGTTCCGTAGCGCAAACCGCCCCGGTGGCGTCGCATGGTTCTCCAACATCCATCGACACCTCCCTAACCACCGGGGTGGTTTCCGACACGGATAGGGCTTCCCCGTCAGCACCCGTCCTGCCGGCGACCGTTCAACTGGACCCCGCCCAGGCACATGACCATGACATTGATTTCAAACGGACGATCCAGCAACACTTGTTGAACCAGAATGAACGACTGGCAAACGAAGCTGCGCATGCCGCAGAGGATCCGGATCGAAGTCCCCTGGTCCTGACCCCTCAAGCTGCACAGGAACTGGCCGACAGCGGCCATGCGATCTTCTGATCACGGCACCCCCGCTCCTTCCCGTGCTCCATCGCGCTTGTCCCCCCCTGTCCGGATATCCTTTTTCGTGCATCTTACAGGGGGTCCCGCTATAGTCACCCCATGTCATCCGCACCCATTGAATCCTTGTTGTTGATAGCTGGAAACGGTGTATACCCCCGGTTGCTGGCTGAATCCGCGCGCCGCCAAGGGGTCAAACGGATCGTCACCTTCGCCTTTCGCCATGAAACCGACCGCGCTATCACGTCGCTCTCCGATACCGTTCATTGGATCTACATCGGCCAGCTGGAGGCCATGTTGACCGCCATGCAGGCAACGGGGATTCATCAGGCCGTTATGGCCGGACAAATCACCCCGACCCATCTGTTTTCCGTACGCCTGGATTCACGAGCCCGGTCCCTTCTCAAACCGCTCGCTATCCGTAATGCGGAAACGATATTCGGGGCAGTCGCCGACGAACTGGCTTCCATCGGAATCCGCCTGATACCGGCCTCATCCTTCATGGAAGCCTTCATGCCCGCGGCCGGCATCCTGACACATCGCCCGCCTTCACCTGACGAACAGTCCGACATGGATTTCGGTTTCCGCATTGCCAAGGCCACCAGCGCCCTGGATATCGGTCAGACGGTGGTTGTCAAACAGGGAACCGTGGTCGCAGTGGAGGCATTCGAAGGCACCGACCAGGCCATCCGGCGCGCCCGGAAACTTGCCGGCCCTGGCACCGTGGTGATCAAGGTAGCCAAACCCGGCCACGATATGCGTTTCGACATCCCCGTAATCGGACGACGCACCCTGATAACGTTACGGAAAGCCCAGGTTAGGGCGCTTGCATTTGAAGCCGGCCGCGCCATCCTGCTGGAACGCGATGCCGTCGTGCAGGAAGCCAACCGGATGGACCTCTGCCTCGCCGCACTTTCACCCGCCAAAACGGAGCCATCGACATGAACAAACCAACGACATCACCGATCCGGGTAGGCGTCATTGGGGTCGGCAGTCTCGGCCAGTGGCACGCCAAGGTCTATGCCGCACTTCCGGACGTAACACTCGTGGGCGTGTATGACACCGACCCGGAACGTGCCAGGCAAATCGCATCCACGTATGGAACCCGGGCCTTTGAATCCATGGACGCCCTGGCCTCGGAAATCCAGGCGGCCAGCGTCGTTGTTCCCACGGACCGGCACTGCGAAACCTACACCCGGCTTGCCGGCCACGGATTACACATGCTGGTCGAGAAACCGATCGCATCCACCATGGCCGAAGCGGAGGCCATGATCCGGGTGGCCCACGATCAAAACCTGATCCTTCAAGTGGGCCATGTGGAGCGTTTCAATCCGGTAATGGATTTTCTGGAAGGCCACTTGAAAAATCCCCGGTTTATCGAAGCTATCCGGCTGGCCCCGTTTCCCCCGCCCCGCCCCACCGGTCTGCCCCGCGGGACCGAAGTCAGCGTGGTGCTGGACTTGATGATTCATGACCTCGAAATCATCCTGCACCTGGTCAAATCCCCCGTGCGCGACCTGCACGCCATCGGCGTGCCGGTCTTGAGTCCATCCGAGGACATTGCCAATGTCCGGCTGGTGTTTGAGAACGGTTGTGTCGCCAATGTAACCGCCAGCCGTATCAGCCAGGAGCGCATGCGCAAGATCCGCGTCTTCCAGTCCGACACCTATGTTTCGCTGGACTACATGAACCAGGCCGGCCAATTATGCCGCAAAACCGAGACGGGAATCGATGTCATACCGGTCCCCATCGAAAAAGGCGAAGCACTGGCGGCGGAATTGAATGCCTTTATCGATTGTGTGCGAACCCGGGGAACCCCGCGTGTCTCCGGGATCGAGGCATCGGCTGCCTTGCGCCTGGCCGCCGATATTTGCCGCCAAATCCAATCCAAACCATCGTGACATAATCCCCATGCCACGTTCTCCCATCATCCTGATCATCGCCGGTGAAGCCTCCGGTGACCTTCATGCAGGAAACCTGGTAAGCGCCTTGAAAACGCTTCGCTCCGACATCCTTTTCACGGGAATCGGGGGCGCCAACATGCGCCAGGCCGGCGTTAACACCCTCCACGACATTTCACAGATGGCGGTCATGGGATTCGTGGAAGTCATACGGCGATATGGCTTCTTTCGCAGGGTTTTCAACGAAACCGTACAACTGGCCAGGGATAAACGCCCGGATCTGGTTATCCTGGTTGACTATCCGGGATTCAACCTGCGTCTGGCTGCCGTCTTGCATGCCATGGGGATACCGGTGGTTTATTACATTTGCCCGCAGGTCTGGGCATGGCACCAGTCACGTATTCCCGGCATGGCGCGAATCATCGACCGCCTGATCACCATCTTCCCGTTTGAAGCGCCCCATTTTGCAGGGACCCCCCTGGTGGTGGACTATGTCGGCCACCCCCTGGTAGACATTACCCGGGATGATTTCGCTCAACCATCCCCCGATTTCCCCTGGCAGGGGTCGCCCCGCCTTGCACTGTTGCCGGGCAGTCGCCGCCAGGAAATTGAACGCATACTGCCATCCATGACGCAGGCAGCCATGCTTTTGACAGCATCATTTCCCGGCCTGGCCTGCATCGTGGCGGCGCCGGACGAAACCATCGCCGGTCATATCCGGGACCTGCTCAAACGGACATCCCCGCTCGCATCACGATTTGCAATCGTTGCCGGTCAGACCCGGCAGGTGGTTCGAACCGCCACGGCGGCGCTCGTCGCTTCCGGAACCGCCACACTGGAAACAGCCCTCATGAAGTGCCCGATGGTCATCACCTACCGAATGGCACCCCTTTCGTTCGCCTTTGCAAAGCGGGTGGTTCAACTCGACCATATCGGCATGGTGAATATCATCGCCAACCGCAGAATCTGCCCGGAGCGGATACAATCGGAGGCCACACCGACCGCACTGGCCAGCGCGGTAGAACCCCTGCTAACCGACACCCCGGAACGACGCGCCATGCTGGAAGGCTTTGAACACGTGCGAAACCTGCTGGGTGAAGGCGGCGCCTCGAAACGGGCCGCCACCATCATCCTGGACTTGCTGGAGTCCCGACGGGCTCCCACCCCCCCGGCGACATCATCCAGACACGGCTGACACGATCCGGATACGTCAGCTCGACGGCAACCTGCGGAAACCCGGCAAGGTCCAACGCCGTCCGCATCGTTCGAACCGCCCGTTCCGGCCGGTTGCATTCATCGCTTAAATGCGCCAGATACACCACTTGCAGGGATGGGCCGGCAACCTCGGCCATCAGCTCACTGGCCTGCTGATTGGAAAAATGACCGTGACGTCCCGAAATCCGCTGCTTGACAGACCACGGACGCTTGGATTCATGCAACAGGTTCAGGTCATGATTGCATTCCAGGATCACCACCTCACACCCTTTCAAACGCTCACGGACCAGCGCGGTCGGCGTCCCGATGTCCGTAACCACGGCCACCCGCCCCTCACCCGTATCAATCCGAAATCCGACAGGATCCTGAGCGTCATGCATGACGGAAAAGGGATCCACCTGCCAGCCGTTTAGCTCGAACCGGTACCCGGTTCCAAACACCGTCCAATTCACCACCCCGGCACCCAGGTTCTGTTCAACGGCAACCGCCGTATCATGGTTGGCATACACGCCGATTCCATGCCGCCGTTGAAGCAATCCCAGCGTGGCGACGTGATCCTCGTGTTCATGGGTCAGGAAAACCGCCCGGATGCCGGCCGTACTCCCGCCAGCTTCAACCAAGCGGCGTTCGGTTTCACGCCCGCTCAGTCCGGCATCGACCAGGATGGCATGTGTTGAAGCCGCAATATAGATGCAGTTTCCGGTGCTCCCACTGCCCAATACGCACACATTCAACATGCCATGCCCTCGTTCACCCCGTCACCACCCGCCGGGACCTGTCACCGGGACCTGTTTTTACCTTGAACCAGCGGTGTAGTCGCTTACACTAAAGCAGGTTTAGAACGGGGTCAATCTGCATGCCAGGCCAAACGCTCAGTCTTTCGCAATCCCAACACCTCCAGATGGTGCTGGCGCCCCAATTGCGCCAATCCCTCGAAATGCTGCAGTTACCCATGATGGAACTGCGGGCGCTGGTTCAGCAGGAACTCGAACAGAACCCCACCATCGAGGAAACCCCCACCCGAATGGAACACATCGAGGTGGATTCCGGCACCGCACCCGAGGAAAAACACGAGTTGGATTTCAAGGACGAATACGAAGTCCTTGCACGACTCGACTCCGAATGGCGTGATTACTTTCTCCAGGATATCCAGCACCGGCCCTACACGGAGGAATCCGATGAAAAGCGCCAGTTCATGCTCGATTCGATTCAGCAGCGGGTGTCGCTCCAGGAACACCTCATCGAACAGCTCCACCTGACCGGACTCTCCGACGAGGATGCCCGACTCGGCGAACTGATCATCGGCAGCCTCAACGACGAAGGCTACTTGACCACCCCAATCGAGGAACTCGCACAAGCCGCCAACCTCGACGCCGCACGCCTGCACGACACCCTGGCCATCGTGCAGGATTTTAATCCGATCGGCGTTGCCGCACGCGATCTCAGGGAATGCCTCCTGCTCCAACTGGAACGACTCGGCCACCAGCATGAACTCGCCACACGCATCGTGGAACACCATTTCGACAAGCTGGGGGCTCGCCGGTACAACGACATGGCCAACGCCCTCAATGTCCCGATCGAGGCCATTCATGCCGCCACCGCCCTTATCGCATCCCTGAACCCCAAACCCGGACTGGCTTTTTCCGACGAAACAACCGCCGTCGTCCTGCCGGAGGTGATCGTCCGGAAAGTCGAGGGCAAATACCTCGTCTTCCTCAATGACGATCAACTCCCCCACGTCAGGATCAGCCATCATTACCGGACCCTGATGGACAATCCGGAAACCCAGGACGAGGTCAAAGACTACATTCGCGAACGGATACGGTCCGGAGCGTTTCTCATCCGCAGCATTGAACAACGCCAGCAGACCATATTCCGAATTGCCACGGAAATTGTCGCCAAGCAGACTGATTTTCTCGACCAGGGCGTATCCATGCTGAAACCCATGACCATGGCGGAAATCGCCACCATCGTCGGGGTCCACGAAACCACCGTCAGCCGTACGGTCTCCGGCAAATACATGCAGACCCCCCGGGGCATGTTCGATATGAAATATTTCTTCACCCCCGGCATCCGCACCACGGACGGCACCACCCTTTCCAACAAGACCGTACGGGACATCATCGACCAAATGGTGAACAAGGAAGACAGTCAGCATCCCTTGTCCGATCAGGAAATCATGGAATCCCTCACCCGGCAGGGCATTCCGGTCGCACGACGCACCATCGCCAAGTACCGCCTGATGCTTCGCATCCCCCCCTCCCACCTTCGCCGGTCCCGGTGACACACCGGAAGCACTGTCATCAGCCGGCCGATCATGCTAGGATTCCGGCATGTCCGAAACGCAAGGGTTCAGCACATTACTGCATGCTTGCACCACCCTCCTCACCCCGTTGGATAAACGGAACCCGGTGTGTTTTCCAAGGCTTCCCGGTCCGGCTGAAGCACTGATAACCCTGGCTGCCATCAAATCTTTCAAGCGCAGCATGTTATGGATCGGAGACAGCGTCCCGTCTCTCGAACGTTTTCACCGGGACCTTACCGTCATCGGCACGGACATCAACACCCTTCCCAAACCCCTTTATTTCCCCCCGCTTGAAACGATGGCTTCCGATGATGATCCGGTTGATCCCCGCATCGCCGGGCCCCGGCTGCAAACCCTCCTGACCTTGCTCATGGAACCCACGGCACAACACCTGATCGTGACCTCCATCCAGGCCATGATTCAACCGGTTCCCCGCCCGGAAACGCTCACATCCGGCATCCGCACCCTCCAGCTCGAACAGATACTCGCATTGTCCGGATGGTTGGATGAAATCCTCCAGCTTGGATATGATTTTCAACCGGACGTCATATTGCCCGGCCAGGCCTGCCACCGTGGAGGGGTAGTCGACCTCTGGCCACTCCCGGATTTACAACCGCTTCGCATCGAGTTTGACGGCGATCGGATCGCCTCCCTGCGCCGTTTCGCCCCTGAAACCCAGATGACAACCGCACGTGAAACCTCCGCCGTCATACCGCCCGCAACGGCAGGAACCCCCGGACTCCCGGACATGCCGGATACGGTCTGCCTGCTGGATTATATTCAACCCGCCTTGACCGTGGCCTGGCATGATCGGGACTCCGGCATCGAACACGCCATGAATTTCCGTTCCTCCATGCATGAAACCAATCCGGCCATATCCCTCTTCACACCGGACGATCTGGACAGCCGGATCGCGCGCCTTCCGGACCTCCAAACATGGAGTACCGGCTGCCCGGACATGGCCGTGACCTGTGACTGGGGATTCCGGCTTTTACCCGGCCTGTCCGAGGTGAATCGCAGCGACCTGCCGCCGGTGGTCATGGACCAGGCCCGTCAACGCCTGGCCCGGCACCTTGATGAGCGCCGGTCCACCGGTTACCACATCCTGGCCTGCCTCCCCTCCCGGACGGCATGGGAAACCATGATCCCCTACCAGGCTGCGGGTTCGGATTCGATCCCCATCCATACCGCAACGTTGTCGGAAGGGTTCGAATGCACCGCACTTCAATATCTCCTGATAACGGAATCGGACATCTATGGACGCCGCCGCTCACTCGATAACCGCTATGATCCGGTCCGATCCTCAAGCCGCCCGACCGCTCCCACCACGGTTCGATTCGACAATGTGGACGACCTGAAACCCGGCGACTGGGTGGTCCATGTCCATCACGGCGTCGGTCAATACAAGGGGCTCTCGGAAATTGTCTTCGACGGGTGCCGGCAGGAAGTCATCACCGTGGAATACGCCGAACATGCCCTCCTCCATGTCCCGGTATCCCACGCCCATCTCCTGAGCCGTTACCTGGGAGTCGGAAAAGCCTCCGTCACACCACACCGTATCGGGGGGCGCCGCTGGAAGGTTGAGAAACAGGATGCTGAACGCGCCATCATGGACATGGCCGGATCCCTGCTGGAAACGCAGGCTAAACGGGAATCGCTGGACGGTTTCGCCTTTCAACCCGACACCCCCTGGCAACACGAGTTTGAATCCGCCTTCCCCTTCGTCGAGACACCCGACCAGACCAACGCCATCGCCGCCGTAAAAGCCGACATGGAATCCCATCGTCCCATGGATCGCCTGTTATGCGGGGATGCCGGCTACGGTAAAACCGAGGTGGCCATGCGGGCGGCCTTCAAGGCGGTTTCCGGCGGCAAACAGGTTGCGGTCCTGGTGCCAACCACCGTCCTGGCCCAACAACATCTGGACACATTCCGGGAACGCATGGCCGCCTACCCCATCCGCATCGAGATGCTCAGCCGTTTCAGCAGCCGCTCCGCCCGACCGGCGGTATTGCAGGATGTCAAATCCGGCCGGGTGGACATCCTGATCGGAACCCACGCCCTGCTCCAGCCGGACATCCATTTCCATGACCTCGGCCTGGCCATCATCGACGAGGAACAACGCTTCGGCGTAGCCCACAAGGAACGGTTGAAACAACTGCGTTACCGCGTGGACATCCTCACCTTGACCGCCACCCCCATCCCGCGAACCCTCTACCTCAGCATGACCGGCACCCGCGATATCAGCCTTCTCCAGACCCCCCCGCGTGACCGTCTTGCCATTGAAACCGTGGTCACAAGGGATACGGACAAGATCATCCGGGAAGCCATTCTGCGCGAACGCAACCGCGATGGACAAATCTTCTATCTCCATAACCGGGTCCGCACCATTGACTGGACCCACCGGCGTCTGGCCACCCTGGTTCCGGAAGCCCGCATCGCGGTTGCCCACGGCCAGATGGCGGCCGGCGCACTGGCGGACATCATGCATCGCTTCGTCAACGGGGAGTTCGATATCCTCCTGAGCACCACGATCATTGAAAGCGGCATGGATATCCCCCGCGTCAACACCATCCTCGTGGACCGTGCCGACCGGTTCGGCATCGCCGATCTCTACCAGCTCCGGGGACGGGTGGGTCGATCGCGCCACCAGGCCTATGCCTACCTGCTCCTGCCGACGCACGGCCATATCGAGGCGATCGCCGAGGAACGTCTGGCAGCCCTGCGCCGCTACGGGGATCTGGGCATGGGATTCAATCTTGCCCTCCGCGACCTGGAGATCCGGGGCGCCGGCAATCTGCTCGGCGCCGAACAAAGCGGCCACATCGCCGCCATCGGCTTCAGCCTCTATTGCCAGCTGCTCCGCCGCTCCATCGCCCTGCTTCGCCATGAACCGGCCCCGCCGATCGTGGATACGGAAATTCGCCTGGACGGCATGGATCTTTCCACCGGCGCCGACCCCGCACATGGCGCCGTCATTCCCATTGCCTACATCGACAATGAGCAGCACCGGGTACGGATCTACCGGAAACTCGCCGAGGCAGCCTCCCCATCGGATATCCGGACCATCACACGATCGCTCCAGGACCGCTTCGGGCCCATTCCTCCCCCGCTCAAGCGTCTGCTACGGATCGCGGCCCTGCGCATACTGGCCACATCGCGCAAGATCCAGCGGATCGAGGTCCGTAACACCCGCCTTCAAATCACCCGCAAACACGAACTCTTCCAGGAAAACAACCGATTTCCCCGGCTTCGGAACGAAGATCCGGATGGTCAACTGCGTGAAATCACGGCGTTCATCCGGCGTCTGCCGGACGATTAGAACTGGTTGCCGTACGGCACCTTGATCTTGTATTCCCCGGACACGTCGCGAATGGACTCGAGTACCGCCGGGCTGCCACCCCGCGTGTAACGGGCAATCAGATCGTTCAGGCATTGCTCGGCCCAGCGCGTACGGATCCCCCCATCACGGGATGTTTCGCCCTCGGATAGGTTGAGGTCAAACACCATGTCACACGGTGTATCGCCGGAACGCCCGACCGCCCGGAAAACCACCCGGTCCGTGCCACGCGGGTACCGCCCGTACAAGACCAGGTCACGGTCCAGGTACAGGTGGGTGGTCAACTCGGGAAAGACCGCCTCGCGCAATACCCCGGCAAATTGGAAACGGATATCCGTCAGTACCGGCCGGCTGGTTTCCTTGACTATCTGTTCCATTTCACCGGGAATCCCCCAGCGGCCACTGCGCACGATCCGGGATTCACCCCGGTTGCAATAGGCCAGGAGGTCCAGCAGATAGGCATTCGCCGTCTGGATGGTCCCCATCGTGAAAACGGCCATCTGGCCGGCATTCTGCTTGCTGAACTCGGCAATGATGTCGGCACTACGGACCATGCCGGTCGTCGGACGACCGTCCGTCGCCAGCAACACCACGACCGGCCGTCCGGCCCGACGTTCCAGTTGAAAAAGCGCGCGTATGGAGGCATACAGGTCCGTATTCCCACCGGATCGCAGGGCATCAATATAAGTTACCGCCCGGGCACGATTCTCCGCATTGGCCGGCACCCACGTCGGAAAACAAAATTCAGCCTGGTCCTTGAAATTTGCCACCGTAAACCGATCCTGAGCCCCCAGGTGGGCAAGCGCCTGCTTGAGTCCTTCACGGCAGAAATGGAGCCGTTCCTCGGCCATGCTGGCCGAAGCATCCTGGATCAACACCACATCCTTGGGCAGGACCGGAAGTATGGTCTCGCCTGCACGACGCAGGGTCAGCCGGAAATAACCATACTTTCGCTCGGTCCAGGATGAATAGGTTGCCAGATCCGCTGTCAGGAAACCTTCAAGCGCCTTGACCGAGGAACGACCCGGCAAGGGATCCAGTAAGCGCCCGCTCCCCGGCTGAACCGACGGCTCCACGGCTGCATCCGGAACCGGTAACGGATCGGCCGTCACCGGGTCCCGGCTGAGCGGCAACTGATCGAGGCTCTCGGATGCCAGGTGCGGTTCGGGCAGGACCAGCCGTGCACGATCCACGGGAACCGTTACATCCGGGGCTTGATCCACCCGCTCAACCCGGGGAATGCGGCGACGTTCCAGGCCGGCCAGTTCTTCCCGCACCATGGCCTGGTCCACCGCGAGAATCTCCTGCCGCGGCTCAAGGGCGTCCTGAAAAGGCACCCATTCCTCCGGCTTCACGGCAACGGTGGTCAGTGACTCGAGGATCGTGCCGGCGGGAGTGGGCGGCATCAACCGGGCGGGTGGCACCGGAAGCACACGCGAATCCGACACGTCCGGTCGGGTGGGCCCCGAAGCGTCCGTCAACGACACCAGCGATCCAACCACATCCGATGCCGTCGGGTCCAGACGTGAAACCCGTTCCATGGCGATCGGGATCCGCCATCGCACATCAGGTTCCACCACCGCCACCTGTGCCCAGGAGAGCGGCATCCGGCCAAACCAGTAGAAACCGGAAACATGGACCAGACAGGACAGCAAGCCGGCAATGAAAGCCGCTCGATGCACCGGCAGTCGAATGATCCGGGACCTGGTCTTCATGTGGTTGGCATAGCTCCCTGCTCCGTCACCGGATGAATCAACAGGCCGGAACGCAACTTGGGTTCAAACCAGGTGCTCTTGGGCGGCATGATCTGGCCGGCATCCGCCACCGCCATGACCGAATCAACCGTAACCGGATAAAGGCTGAATGCCACCGCCGCACGACCGGAACACACCCGTTCCTCGAGGGCAGGCGTTCCGCGGATACCCCCGATAAAATCGATCCGGACATCATTCCGGATATCACGGATTCCAAGGATCGGATCCAGTATTTCACGGCTCAACACCGACACATCCAGGGCATCCTGCGGATTCGAGACGTCCGGCCGGTCCCATTCAAGCGCATACCACGCACCGCCGACAAACAGGGACGCCCGCCCCGGGCCGGACGGAACCGGCGCGCCACCGGCGGCCACCCGCATCCGGCTGCGAACTTTATCCAGGAACTCGTGGACGGACAACCCGTTCAAATCCCGTACCACCCGATGATAAGGTAAAATCTGAAGCTGGGATGCGGGGAACATGACCGCCAACATCCAGTTATAGGGCTCATCACCGGTATGGGCGGGGTTCGTGCGTCGCCATTCCAATCCGGCACGCACGGCGGCCGCCGCACGGTGATGGCCGTCAGCGATGTAAAAGGCCGGAACGGGCGCCATGGCTGCAAGCAGTTCCGGTACAACCGGCGCCCTCCACACCGTATGTCGGATCTCATCCGGTGCCTTGAAATCATACAAGGGAGTACCGGCTTCAATGCGCGTCACCAGACGATCAACCGCCGGCACATCACGGTACATCAGGAACACCGGACCCACCTGGGCGCCCAGGGCCTGCAGATGCCGGGTACGATCATCCTCCTTGTCCTGGCGGGTCTTCTCGTGCCGCACAATGCGGTTCTGCACATAATCATCGATATGACAACACCCCACCAGTCCCCGCTGGACATGCGACCCCATGATCTGGCGGTAAACATAAAGGCAGGGGCGCCCTTCATGGACCAGGGTCCGGTCCTGCACCATGCCCCGGAAGCGCTGAGCCGCCTGACGATACAGTGCGTCGGCATGCGGATCCGTTCCGTCCGGACAATTGATTTCAGGGCGCGTTACATGCAGGAGACTCCGGGGATTACCCCGCGCCAGCTCCCGGGCCTCCTCGGTATTGACCGTATCATAGGGAACCGCCGCCACCCGGTCCACCAGGGCCGCATCCGGTCGTAAGGCATCAAATGGTTTGATCCGCATATCACTCCTCGTCATGCAGGCGAAAACGCCCCGAACCGGTTCATCTAAACCGACTGGACGGAACCTGTCAACATGACGTTGGAATCCCATTCATTTAGCGTTGCCCGGCAGGCCAATCAATGGTATGCCACGTCCCATGGCAACGGATCCCATACAGGTTCTGGTCTCACTCCCACCGGCGGCGGTTTCCTGTTTCAAGGCGGTCGACCCCGATCGTTCGGAGGAACGCTTTGTCGCATCCGATCCACCGGGCCGGCAAATCGGTTCCGGCGGCGGATCCATACACCTCATCCTGGCCGCATGGAAACACCGGACCGGAGGAAACCTCCCGTTCGACGAATGGATGAATAAAAACCGCCTGTTGCTGGTTCACGGTTCCGGCGAAAGCCGCCGGCTCCCCGGCTATGCCGCCGCCGGTAAACCCATGACCCCCCTTCCCCTCCTGCCGGATTTCCCGGGCCAGCGCCCCGACAGCGTCCTGCTGGATATCCAGCTCCGTAACTACGAACACCTTTTCTGGCATGCCCCGAACACCTACCGCACCCTGATCGCCTGTGGCGATGTACTCATTCTCCCCCAACAGGCGCCTCCGACCTTTCCCCGCGTGGACATCCTCATTGCCGGCATCCAGTCCTCCGCGGAAGAAGCCTCCCACCACGGGGTCATGATTTGCCCGGTCAGCAACCCCGGAGAACTCGGACAATTTCTCCAGAAACCACCGGTCGAAATCCTCCAGAAGCTTTCGGAATCACACCGGTTCTTCCTGGACACCGGTATCTGGTTCCTGTCCGCACGTGCCCTGAAGGTGCTGATGGAACGTTGCGGCATCAGCGGCACCGTAGGCACCAACACGCTCAACACCATCACCCCCTACGATCTGTACAGCCAGTTCGGCCCGGCACTCGGTCACGCTCCCCTTCAACCGGATCCCGCCGTCAGTTCATTGAGCACCGCCGTCCTCCCGCTGGAAAACGCACGATTCCTCCATTTCGGTGCCAACCAGGCCATGATACAGTCCGTCAACCGCCTCCTCCGGCCGGAAACCGACCGCCCGATTCCCGGCATGACCGATACGGCTCCGACCACCCGCTCAAGTCCCGTCGTACTGCACGCGGAGGTGCCTCCGGAAATGTTGCATGGCGTTTACGATACCTGGATCGAAAACAGCTGCCTGACCCGGAACTGGCATCTGCATGGCCGCCATATCCTGACCGGTATTCCACCCAATGGCTGGACGCTGAATCTTCCCACCGGCACCTGCCTCGATGTCATCCCGCTGGCCGGCGGCTCCTGCTGCCTTCGCCCGTATGGGTTCGACGACGCCTTTCGCGGTCGCGCCGACAATCCTTCCACCCGCTGGATGGGGAAGCCGTTGATGGAATGGTTCGTCAACCACGGAATTGATCCGATGGCCTCCGGCTTCACCATGCAGTCGGATTGTTTTGATATTCCCCTGTTCCCCTCCGTAACCGCCGTGGCGGATGCCCACGCCATGATCGAATGGATGCTGGCACCCCACCCGTCCCCCCAGTCCCCGTCAGGATGGCTGAAGGCCACCCGGCTCAGCGCACGCGACCTTCTGGTTCAAGCCGATGTGGCAACCCTGGCTGCCCAACGACGGACCATCATCGGCAAGTCGATCGCAGGCATGAATTTCGAACACTGGTCCAACCAGATGAATCACCTGGACCTTTCCGCAACCGCCCGGATGGTCGTCCGGGAACACTGGCCGCTGCCCGAACCTCCGGGTCAGGCACCATCCGAAACCAGTCTCCGGTCCGTGCATGCCGACATGTTTTATTTTCAGCTTGCTCAGCTTCAGAAACAGGACGATCCCGAACGCCATGCCCGGAAGGCTTTTTCCAGCCTGCGTGACATTCTCGTGAGTCGCATGGAGCAAATCCCCGTACAACCGCACCGCAACGTGCTGGACGACCAGATCGTCTGGGGGCGGGCGCCCATACGGCTGGATCTTGCGGGCGGATGGACCGACACCCCGCCCTATTGCATCGAGTATGGCGGACAGGTCACCAATGTTGCCGTCAACATGAACGGTCAGCCCCCCATCCAGGTCTTCGGGCGTTTTACCAAGACCCCGGAAATCGTCATCCGCAGTATCGATCTGGGCATCGATCTGCGAATCACCACCCGTGACGAACTGCTTCAATACGCCACCCTGGGCGACGGATTCGGAATCGCCAAGGCAGCCCTGGCGCTGGCCGGGCTTGAACCCCGCTTCCACGGGGGACGCCCCTTCGACTCGCTGCGCCATCAACTCGAACAGGAACTGGGCGGAGGTATCGAGCTGAGCATGGTATGCGCCATTCCCAAGGGATCCGGTCTGGGCACCAGCAGCATCCTGGCGGCCACCCTGCTCGGCACCCTCAACGATATGCTGGGATTGAACTGGTCCCAGGACACGCTCTTCGCCCGTACCATGATCCTGGAGCAACTGCTCACATCCGGCGGCGGATGGCAGGACCAGGTCGGCGGAATCAGTGGCGGCATCAAGCTGATCGAAACCCAGCCCGGCCTCTTCCAGCAACCGGTACTCCGGTGGCTGCCGGACGCCGGATTCAAGGATCAATGCGCCGATCGTTCGATCCAGCTTTATTATACCGGGTTGACCCGGATTGCCCACGGCATCCTCGGTGAAATCGTGCGCGGACTGTTTCTCAACCAGGCCGAACACCTGTCCGTCATACGGGCCATCGGACACAACGCCCGCTTCACCGCCGATGCCATCCAGCGCAACGATCTGGACGGCTTGCGCGAAGGTGTCCGCCGGAGTTGGGTGCTCAACCAGCGTCTCGATTCAGGGACCAACCCGCCCGCCGTACAGGCCATTCTCGACACGATCCACCACTGGAATCCGGCCTGCAAACTGCTGGGCGCCGGGGGGGGCGGTTACCTGTTGATCATGGCCCCCGATGCGGAATCCGGTCATGCCATCCGTGCCGAACTGCTGCACCATCCGCCCAACCCGCGGGCACGCTTTGTTGAACTTGAGGTTTCTCCGCGCGGCATGGAAGTCAGCCGGAGCTGAAGACGCCGCCATACCTCAAAACAACTCGCCGCGTGACGGCTGCTCCGTCCCGGATTCAGGCCCCGGGGTTGTTTCCGGATCATCCGTCAATTCCCCGGCATCCAGCGGCGCTTCCACCCAGTCATTCCCCCGCTTGACGAGCATCTCGACCTTCTTTTCAATCTCGTTCAACCGGGTGGTACAGGTACGCAACAGCCGCTGCCCCTCTTCAAACCGCACGATGAGGTCATCAAGGCCCAACGACCCCTGCTCCATTTCCTCGACGATCTTTTCAAGCCGGGACATCGATGATTCAAATGAAGCCCGGGGCTCGGTTTTCCGGCTGCGAACCGGTTGCTTATCCGTTGTCATGCACGGCCTCCTGTGAAGCGTTTAGATCCGACTGCCTGCCCTCCAGCACCTTGACCACCTGCGACTCGATCCTGCCGGACGCAAGCGTGGTTACCAGCACCTCGCCCGGCGGAACGCCCGCCGCCCGGCGGATGATCCGTCCCCGGCTGTCGCGGGTAACCGAATACCCGCGGTCCAGCACCGCCAGTGGACTCAATGCCGCCAGGTTGTCCCGGATCCGCCGGATATCCTGGGTGGCGGATTGGCAGGCCAGCCGCATGCCGTGGATCAAACGCAGACCGGCATCATCCAGCCGCTGGTGCCGTTCCCGGCCATACGCCTCGGTGCCCCGGATCAACCGCTTGAAAAAGGAATCCAGGCGGTCACGGTAGGCTTGTACCAGGTTGTGCGGCTCACGAAACACGTAATGCGCGCGTATCCCCTTCAACCGGCCCCTGCCATCCCGTAGCGCTGACTCCAGAGGCTGGCGGATGCGTCCCGCCAGCGTATTCAGCTGCTCCAGCCAGTCCGCCTTGGCACGAACGACGATTTCGGCCGCTGCCGAGGGCGTCGGAGCCCGCACATCGGCGACAAAATCACTGATCGTGAAATCGATTTCATGCCCCACAGCCGAAATCACCGGCAGCCGGGAACGGAACACGGCACGCGCCACCACTTCCTCGTTGAAGGCCCACAGGTCCTCCAGGCTTCCCCCGCCACGCCCGATAATCAGAACGTCCAGGTCGGCGCGCTGGTTGAGCCGGTCGATCGCGGCTGCAATGGCTTCAGCGGCTCCATCCCCCTGCACCCGCACCGGTGCAACCAGCACATGCAGGTTTGGAAACCGCCGGGACAGCACCTGGAGAATATCCCGGATGGCGGCTCCGGTCGGCGAGGTTACAATACCGATATGCCGCGGTAAAACCGGCAAGGGCCGCTTGCGGGCTGCATCGAACAACCCTTCCTGCTGGAGGCGTGACTTCAATTGCTCGAATCGTGCCTGCAGAGACCCCCGGCCGGTCTCCTCAAGATGCCGCACCAGGATCTGGTAGTTGCCGTTTTTCTCGTAGACCGTCAACTCACCACGCACCCGCACCTGCAACCCGTCCTTCGGTACGATCCGGAGCGTTTCCAGCACTCCCCGGAATAGGACCGCGGCAATCTGCGCGGTTTCATCTTTCAAGGTGAAATAGCAGTGTCCGGACGACGGACGACGGACATTCGACACCTCCCCTTCGACCACCACCGGACCGATTCCCTGTTCCAGGGCGGCCCGGATACGGCGCGTGAGTTCGGTCACCGTCAACGCCTTGACGGGTATCGTATCGGAAACCGGTTTCTGCCAACCCGCGGCACGCACGATCATTCCCCCTGCTGGTCGCCGGCGGCATCGGCAACCGGTATCCGCAACCGCTCAATCGATACGGCACGACCGGAGACCCGGTCCACCTCGAGGCGAATACCTTCCAACACGACATCCCGCTTGGCAACCTTGAATGAATCCGACATGCCGGTCAGAAACCGGTGGGTGATCGATTCAAGATCCCGTCCAATGGCGGAATCGCGCGACCCCGTCATTCCCATATCGGTGATATAGGCCGTTCCTTTCGGCAGGATCCGGTCATCACTGGTCTGCACGTGCGTATGGGTGCCCGCCATGGCCGTCACCCGCCCATCCAGGTAGCGGCCCATCACGATTTTCTCCGAGGTCGCCTCGGCATGAAAATCAACCAGGACCATGCCACCGGGATGCGGGTCGGACAACAACCAGGCATCCATGGCACGGAACGGGCAATCGTAGGGGCTCATGAAGACCCGCCCGATCAGGTTGACCACCGTGACAGGGCCAAACGGGGCTTGAACCGTGACGACACCCCGACCCGGACATCCGGGCGCCAGGTTGATTGGACGCACGATCCGGCCGGAACGCTGGAGATAGGGTCCGATATCCTTCTGGTCCCAGGTATGGTCTCCCAGGGTGATGACATCGGCTCCCTGTTCAAACATCTGGTCAGCCAGGGCCGATGAGACACCCCGGCCGCCCGCCGCATTCTCGGCATTCACCACGACAAAATCCGCCATGCCCTGCGCTTTCATTTGCCCGATAACCGACCGGAACGCCCGCCGTCCGGGATCCCCCACTACATCACCGACCATCACGATCCGAATCATGCTGCACATCCTTCCCGGTTACCGGGCAAACTCGACACATCGCGTTTCCCGGATCACCACGACCCGGATCTGTCCGGGATACTGCAAGTCCGCCTCGATCTGCTTGCTGATGTCCCGGGCCAGCACCGCCGATTGATTGTCATCCACTTTTTCCGGTTCCACCAGCACCCGGACTTCCCGTCCGGCCTGGATGGCGTAACTCTTCCGGACACCCGGAAAATGATTGGCGATGGCTTCCAGCTTTTCGAGCCGCTGAACGTAGATGCCGGTCGACTCGGAACGGGCGCCCAGCCGTGAACTCGATATGGCATCGGCCGCCACCGCCAGGGCTGCCAGGAGGCTTTCAGCCGGCACCTCTTCATGATGAGCCGCCACTGCATTGACCAGCACCGCGTTTTCCCCGTGCCGCTTGAGGATATCGGCTCCGATAATCGCATGGCCGCCCTCCACCTCATGGTCAACGGCCTTGCCGATGTCATGAAACAGGCCGATCCGCCTGGCCAGCGGCACCTCCAGCTGCAATTCCCCGGCCATCACCCCCATCAGGTTCGCCACCTCCATGGCATGCTGCAGGACATTCTGGCTGAAGCTGGTCCGGTACTTCAAACGGCCAAGCATCCGGATCAGTTCCGGCTCCGCATTGCGTACGCCGGTCCGAAACACGGCATCCTCACCCGCCTGGCGCATGCTTTCCGTCAGGCTTTCCGTGGACTTGGCCACGACTTCCTCGATGCGTCCGGGATGGATCCGGCCATCGGCAATGAGGGTTTCAAGGGCCATGCGCGCGATCTCGCGGCGAATGGGGTCGAAGCCCGATATGACCACCGCTTCCGGCGTGTCATCGATCAGGATGCTGATCCCGGTGGCCGCTTCCAGCGCCCGGATATTGCGACCGTCACGTCCGATGATGCGCCCTTTGACCTCGTCACCGGGAAGATGAACCGTACAGGTGGTCATCTCGCTGGCATGCGACGCGCCGTAGCGCTGCACGGCCATGGTGACAATGCGCCGGCTTTCCTCTTCCGCATGTTCCCGAGCCTGTTCCTGGACACGCCGTATCATGCCGCCGATATCCGCCTGCAATTCACGCTCCACCCGTGCCAGTATCTGTTGCCGGGCATCATCGGGTGTCATGGCGGCAAGACGGTAAAGGGTTTTCTGCTCCTCCTGGAGCAGTCGTTCGAGTTCCGTCTCCCGTTCCCGCAACTTTTGTTGCTGACGTTCCAGCGCCCCGGATCGCTCATCCAGGGTGCGTTCCTTCTGTTCGATGGTAGCGAACTTCCGGTCCAGGCTGGATTCACGTTGCGCCAGTCGTTCTTCCGTCTGTGACCATTCGCGCCGGCGGGCGGCGGTGGAGGCCTCGAATTCATCACGCGCCGTGAGCCGTTCGCTCTTGGCCTGTAGTTCCGCATCCCGGCGTATGGCATCCGCCTTCAGCTTCGCTTCATCCAGGATGCGCCGGGCATCCTGTTCCAGGGCACGCCCTTGTATCCTCCCGATGACATAATGCAAACCGTATCCTGCCAGGCCACCCGCGGCCACGGCGATGCTGCCGGTCATCCATGCGTCCATGGTTGTCTCCTCCTGTTTCAATCGTCGAGCGGCGTTTCCGCCGGTCGAGCGTTATCGTCCGTCACAATCCAGTGCATCCGTATATCGTGGGGCTCCACCATCACCCGGTCCAGCACCTGAAACCCGAAGGCCAGCCCGATTCGCAGGGTATGATCCGAACAAGGCGCACCGGCCAGCAACCGGTCGTAGATCCCCCGGCCATACCCCACCCGTCCCCCATACCGGTCAAAGGCGACACCCGGCACCACACAGACATCCACGGGGCCCACCAGGCAGTCACCCCCCTCCGGTTGCAGGATACCCATCGGGCCGGCAACCAGCGGCTGCCCCGGCATGTAGGTCACCCAGCCGTATCCCTGCGGTCCCACCCGGGCAGGTACCCCGACCTGCTGTCCCCGGGCCCATGCCGCCTGCACCAGGGCATCCGTCTGAACCTCCATCCGGCTCGCCAGATAACAACCGACCGTGTGAGCCTCCTGCATGGCCTGGAGCGCGTCAAGCCGCCGACAGGCACGGGCGCTGGCTTCACGCACCCATCCATCCGCCAGGGTCGAACGCCGTTCCCGAACCAGTTGTCGTGCCTCCGATTTATCCGTCATTTCCGGCACCTTTAACCCGGCTCACACGCCAGGCTTCCATACGCTTCCGGATGATAGCCTCATACCCCTCGTCGGACGGCTCATAATAGACCGCTGAAGTGGGCAGGTATTCCTGGTCCACATGGTGTCCGGTAAAATCATGCGGGTACCGGTAGGGAGCCTCCGCTTCCGGCCGCTCGTTGTCGGTTCGCGGCTTCTTATTACGCAGATGCCGGGGAACCGGGAGCGTTCTCGCCTGTTCGACATCGGCCCAGGCCTTCTCAATGGCCACATAGGCCGCGTTGCTCTTGGGAGCCGTCGCCAGGTAGGTGGCCGCCTGCGACAGGATGATCCGCGCCTCGGGCATGCCCACAAACTCGGAGGCATGCATGGCTGAAACGGCCAGGGTCAGGGCGCGGGGATCGGCATTCCCGACATCCTCGGAAGCCAGGATCACCAGGCGCCGGGCGATGAAACGCGGATCTTCCCCGGCCACCAGCATCTTGGCCAGCCAGTAGGCAGCCGCATGCGGATCACTGCCCCGGATGCTCTTGATCATCGCCGAGATCGTATCGTAATGCCCATCCTCATCGTGATCGTACAGCACCTGCTTGCGCTGGACCGACGCTTCGGCCACTTCGACGCTCAGCGCGATGCGTCCATCCGGACCAACCGGGGTCGTCAACACCGCTATTTCAAGGGCATTCAAGGCGCGCCGGGCATCGCCGTCACATACCCGCGCCAGGTGTGCCAGGGCTTTGGCCTCGGCATCAACCGGATGATCCGCCAATCCGCGGGGATCAACCAGGGCGCGTTCCAGCAGGCGGATGATGGCGGCTTCCGTCAGGGGAACCAGTTCAAACACCAGGGACCGGGAGACCAGCGGCCCATTGATAAAGAACTGCGGATTGTGGGTGGTGGCGCCGATCAGGGTGATGGTTCCACGTTCCACATGGGGCAGCAGGACATCCTGCTGGGCCTTGTTGAACCGGTGAATCTCATCGATGAACAGGATGGTCTGCCGCCCCTGAGCATGCTGCTCATATTCGGACTTGCGGATCAATTCCCGCAACACTGCGACATTGGCCAGCACACCGCTGGCCCTCGCAAACGCCCGGCGTGTCACCTGGGCAATGGCTTCCGCAACCGACGTCTTGCCGCACCCCGGGGGACCGAACAGGATGATGCTGGTCAGGCGGTCGGCCTCAATGGCCCGCCGCAACAGGCGTCCGGGCCCGAGGATCGCATCCTGCCCCAGCACATCATCGAGGGTCCGCGGCCGCATCCGGGCCGCCAGCGGCTCGGCAACCGGCTGGGGACGTCGTACCGGCTCAAACAGGTCCATGTCATGCCTTCCGCAAAAAAGAAATACCCCGCCCAGTCGTAGAGGCGACGATCTCTGAACCTCGCGTGCGAGGTGGGTGCTTTAGCCGCATTCACCGGGTCCGCCGAAGCGGCATTCGGATCCTGGCGTATTCAAGCTCCCGTCATCAAACTTATTGGGTCAGAGAAGTTGTGCCTGTAAGCGAACCGGGCAGGGTATTTGAAAACGCGGAAAGCCGATCCACGCAACCAATATCCGCCACACCGCATGTCCCCGCACGGGCGGGGTGCCTTTCATGAACCGGACCCCGGCCGGGACCAATCGCCCGGCGCATCCGGTTAATCGCATATATACAGTCAATACATCCAGCAGCAGAAATCCCGCCAGACACCCGACCGTATGCATCATCCATGTCATCATGGTAGGCTCACCTGCGTCGTCCGCAGTCTACGACACCAGCGCTCAACCTTCCCGTATCTCGGCCTTCAATCCGGTCCGCAAGCCCTGCTTGATCGCTTCATGGAAGCCATTGGCCTCCTCGTCGGTCAAGGTCCGCTCCGTGGACCGGTACACCAGGGAATAAGCCATGCTCTTCCGGCCATGTCCAACTCCCTCACTCCGAAAGATATCGAATAAATCGACCCGGATCAACTCTTTTGGTGCCTGCTTCCAGATGGTTTGGACAATATCGCCATGTAAAACCGACTCATCAACGACCAGCGCAACATCCCGTTCCACCGCCGGATATGCCGGTACCGGCTGTATGCGCCGGGTGGTTCCCACAACCGCCAGCAAGGGATCCAGATCCAGTTCCGCCACGCCGACCGGTTCCGTGATCTTCCAGATTTTACGTATGGTTCCCCGGATCAGGCCGAGGGTTCCCAGGGGGTTTCCATCGGCCTTCACCTCGAACCCCCAACCCGTCTCAAACCAGGGGATCGAAACCGGCGCCAGGTCCACACGGGACAAGCCGCTTGCTTCGCACAATGCCACGACCGCCCCTTTGAGCTGGAGCATCATGGCTTCGGACGTCACCGCCCGCTTTCCCTGCAATCCGGAACCGGATGCCGGCCCCATGATCCCGATACCGATCCGATCCGCTTCGGATAAGCCCCCGGACAGGGGGTCCTTTCGGAAGATCCGCCCCATCTCAAAGAAACGTGCCGCCCGCACCTGGCGCGTGTAATTGCGGCCCAGGGTCCCGGTGATCTGCGGAACCAGATGATGCCGCAAGACATCAAAGTCGGCACTGACGGGATTCGGGAGGACCACACGGCCGGGCGCATCATCCCGGTCGAACCGGTCCAATTCGCCGGCAGACAGGAAACTGTAATGCATGATTTCGCTGAATCCCATCCCCACCATGATCTGCCGCACGCGTTCCCGGGCACGGGTGGCAGGATCATCCGCACCCTCCACCCGTACGGCCACCGGTACAACCGTCGGAACGGCATCCAGGCCGTGGACCCGCGAAATTTCCTCGATCAGGTCCGCCGTCTCTTCCACATCATTCCGGAAGGTCGGCACCGTCACTTCAAGGGCATCCGGACGCACCGCGGAAATCGAAAATTCAAGGGATTCAAGGATCGATCGCACCCGTTCGGGCGGCACATCGAATCCCAGCAACTGGTTGACCTTGTCAAACCGGCACCAGAGCCGCCGCTTGTCAACCGGTGCCGGATACCGGTCGATAACGCCCCGGGCGGCTGTTCCGCCGCCTTCGCTGACCAGCAGGGATATCGCCCGGCGGCTGGCCCAATCCACCCCGGCTGCATCGACACGGCGCTCATAGCGGTATCCCGACTCTGTCGAAAGCCCCAGCCGCACTACCGAGGCATGGGTCCTGACCGGATCGAATGTGGCAGCCTCCAGGAGAACCGTCCCCGTTGAATCCCCGATTTCACTTCCTTCACCCCCCATGATGCCGGCCACGGCAACCGCCCGCTCGGCGTCGGCGATGACCAGCACCTCGGGATCCAACACGCGGTCCACGCCATCCAGGGTTCGGATACGTTCCCCCGGACGAGCCCGCCGAACAACAATCCGGTTGCCCCCCAGGCGATGGTAATCAAAGGCATGCAGGGGATGCCCGCATTCCAGCATCACGTAGTTGGTGACATCAACCACCAGGCTGATAGCCCGCACACCGGCCCGTTCCAGGCGGCGTTGCATCCAGACCGGGCTGGCACCCGACCGGACCCCCTGCACCACCCGGGCGGTATATCGCGGGCAGGCCAGGGCATCCTCCAGCGCAACATCGGTCAAGGTCGAGACGTCCGGTCCCGTTTCGGGATACTCCACCACCGGCCGGCGCAACGGCAGGCCATACAACGCGGCCACTTCCCGTGCCATGCCGATAAGGCTCAGGCAATCCGGCCGGTTCCAGGTTATTTCGAGGTCCAACACGGTATCCGGAGACCCCAGGATGTCCACCAGCGGCGTACCCGGAAGCGTTGCCGCCGGGAGTTCATACAGTCCGGTATGATCCTTCGAAAGGCCGATCTCGTCCGCGGCGCACAACATCCCCAGCGATGGCTCACCCCGGATACGGGTCGCGGTAATCGTCATGCCGTTGGGCAGGACCGCCCCTTCCCCGGCCAGGACGACCTTCATGCCGGGCACAACGTTGGGGGCCCCGCACACCACCCCCAGGAGCCCCTGCCCGTTATGCACCTTGCACAGTTTCAGCCGATCCGCCTTGGGATGGGCCGCCACCTCGATGATCTCCGCCGCCACCAGGCGGTCATAGGTTCCACCGACGGCATCAATGGACTCGACTTCAACACCCGAAAAGGTCAGCCGTTCGGCAATTGCTTCCGCCGTGGCCTCAACCGCCACGTATTCCTTCAACCAGCTTAACGGTACTTTCATGCCATTTCTCCAGGGCCGGTACGGCAACCGGCATCAGCGGAATTGTTCCAGGAATCGCACGTCATTCTCGTACAGCATGCGGATATCCTCGATGCCGTACTGGATCATGGCGATCCGTTCGACCCCCATGCCGAAGGCATAGCCCGAAAACACCTCCGGATCATACCCCACCTTGCGGAAAACCCGCGGGTCCACCATGCCGGCGCCGGCGATCTCAATCCACCCGCTGTGCTTGCAGACCCGGCATCCGGAACCGCCGCACAGGTGGCACGAGAAATCACATTCGACGCTCGGTTCCGTGAAGGGGAAAAAATGCGGACGGAACCGCACGGCCACCGAGGGCCCCATCATTTCGCGCATGAAACAGGCCAGCGTCCCTTTCAAATCGGCCAGCGACACCCGGCGGTCGACATACAGGCCCTCGACCTGGTGGAAATTGGCGCTGTGCGTGGCATCGGTGGTATCACGCCGGTAACAACGGCCGGGGGTGATGATCCGGACCGGCGGCGACTGCCGCTCCATGACCCGGATCTGCACCGGGGATGTCTGCGTGCGTAACAATCCGCCGCCATCCAGCCAGAAGGTATCCTTGGCATCGAGCGAGGGATGATGGGCCGGCGTGTTCAGGGCCTCGAAATTATGGTAACGGGTCTCGATGTCCGGCCCATCCGCCACGGTGAATCCCAGGCGTCCGAAAATACGGATCACATCGGCAATCACCCGCGAAACCGGGTGCACGGTGCCGGGTTTGCAACCGGTTCCGGGCAGGGTGTAGTCAAACCCCGAGGCAGCCGCCGCCGTGGTATCCTGCGGCTTGCGGTTATCCAGCCGCTCAACCAGCCCCTGCTTGAATTCATTGGCCAGGCGGCCGGCCTCGCCGCGCTGTTCAGGCGGCAATTCACGCAGGCACGCCATGATTTGGGGCAACTGCCCCTTGCGCCCCAGATACCGTACGCGAACGGCTTCCAGTGCGGCGGCATCGGTTGCCGCTTCCGCTTCCTGGAATGCCCGGTCACGGGCTTCAATGATTTCGTTGAGTGTCATCATGGACCTCTTGGTTCCTGAAAACAAAAAAGGCCATCCGAAAGGATGGCCTTCCGGTACGACACGCAATCAGGCGAAATCAGCCTTCACCTGTTCGACAATGGCGTTAAAACCGTCCGGGTCATGAATCGCAATTTCCGACAGCATCTTGCGGTTCAGGAGGATATTGGCCTTGGCCAACGCCTCGATGAAACGCCCGTATCGGATGCCGCGTTCACGGCAGGCGGCCGACACGCGCACCACCCACAGGGAACGGTATTCCCGCTTTTTCAACTGACGGTGCACGGTCGCGAGACGCATCCCGCGATTGACGGCTTCCGTGGCCTGACGGAACAACTTGCTCCGCGACCCGCTGAAGCCGGATGCTTGATCCAAACGACTGCGTCGCCGGCGACGTGAAGCCGGTGCGTTGGTGGCCCTTGGCATGCGATCCTCCGATTCCTATTCCTAGTTCGTCAACAGCTCGCGAACCCGCCTGAGTTCAGACTTGGACAGCACCGCTTTGCTGTTGCGCATATTGCGTTTGCGTTTACGGGACTTACCCGTCAATAAATGGCCCGAACCTGCCATGGCAAACCGGACCTTGCCCCGCGCCGTAAAGCGCAGGCGCTTGGCAGCAGCCTTGTTGGTCTTCTTTTTCGGCATTGATTCATCCTTCCATGTTCCGGGCCTGCACCAGACCGGAATCAATTACCATAAGGGCTCGGACAATACCGGCAATCAGGGGGCACTGTCCAGTGCTTTTTTCTCGGTTTCAGCCGGTACCGGGGGCGGAAGTACCGGTGCGGACACAACCGGATCCGTCGCAACCTCGGGCGCGGACGCAGGTTTGGGCGCCGTCACCTCAGGTTTTACTGCAGGCGCCGGCCGGGATGGCGGAGGCGCCTGGTGCTTTTGCGATACATTGGCCAGCATGGCGATCAGGCTCCGGCCCATGATGCGCGGGGACATTTCCACCGTTGCCAGCCCCTCGCAGTCCTTGATGAGCCGGTTGACCAGCGCATAGCCCAGTTCCCGGTGCGCATTCTCGCGTCCGCGGTATTGCAACGTCAACTTGACCTTGTGCCCCTTCTGGAGAAAATCACGCGTATGGGTCAACTTGGTCTGATAATCATGTTCGGCAACACTGCAATGAAATTTTACTTCCTTGACCGCACGGTTATGCTGGTGCTTGCGCGCTTCCTTTTCCTTGATGCTCTCGTCGTAGCGGAATTTCCCGTAATCCATGATGCGGCATACGGGTGGATCCGCATTGGGAGACACCTCGACGAGGTCCATGCCCGCCTGTTCCGCCAGTCGAAGCGCATCGCGCGTAGCCAGGACTCCCAGCATATCGCCGTTGACGCCCAGGCATCGTACCTGTGAGACCCGGATCTTGTGATTCACTCGGATGAAAGAACGAATGGCTACCTCCTGTGATTGCGGAACCCGCACGGCGGATTCCATGATTGACTGACTGTTTTCTCCCTACCCCTCATTCCGAACCACGACATTCTCACGGCTTAAACGGTCCATGACGGCATCCAGGGTCATGGCGCCCAGGTCGCCTTCGGCTCGGGCACGCAACGCCACCATCCCGGCCTCGACCTCCTTGGGCCCCAGGATCAGCATGTAGGGAACCCGTTCCGTCTGTGCCCGTCGGATTTTTGCCCCGATCTTGTCCGACCGCGCATCCACCACCACGCGAAGGTCGGCGCGGCGCATGCGGTCACATACCTGCTCGGCATATTCCAACTGGTGTTCCGTCAGGGGAAGCACGCGCACCTGTTCCGGGGCCATCCAGAACGGGAACGAACCCGCATAATGCTCGATCAGGATGCCAAAGAACCGTTCCAGGCTGCCCAGCAGTGCCCGGTGAATCATGTAAGGGCGGTGTTCCTTGCCGTCATCCCCGATGTAGGACAGGTCAAACCGCTCCGGCAGGTTGAAATCAAACTGGATGGTGCTCAACTGCCATTCCCGGCCCAGTGCATCCCGGATCTTGATGTCGATCTTGGGGCCATAAAAGGCCCCGCCGCCTTCATCCCGGCGATAGGCCACCTGTTCCTGGTCCAGGGCGGCTGCCAGCGCGCGCGTGGCCTGTTCCCACCGTTCCACCTCCCCCACGGCCTTGGCCGGACGGGTGGAAAGGTAGGCCGAGAACGACTCGAACCCGAAGGCCCGCAGCATGCTCAACCCGAAGCGGAGCACCCGGCGGATCTCACCTTCCATCTGTTCCGGCGTGCAGAAGATATGGGCATCATCCTGGGTGAACCCCCGTACCCGCAACAATCCATGCACCACACCGCTCTTCTCATACCGGTAAACCGTCCCGAGTTCCGCCCACCGGAACGGAAGCTCCCGGTACGACCGCTTCTGCCCCTTGTAGATCTGGATATGGAAGGGACAATTCATCGGCTTGACATAGTAGGGATAGCCGTCGATATCCATCGGGGCATACATGTTCTCAGCATAGAAGTCGAGATGGCCCGAGGTCTGCCAGAGACCGGCCCGGCCAATGTGCGGGGAATACAGGAGCTCATAACCGGCCCGGAAATGTTCCCGCCTCCAGAAGTCTTCAATCAGGGAACGGATGCGCGCCCCGCGCGGATGCCAATGGATCAGGCCCGGGCCGACCGTTTCCTCGATGCTGTAAAGGTCAAGTTCCTTGCCCAGTTTCCGGTGATCCCGTCGCGCCGCCTCGTCAATGCGGTCCAGGATAACCTTCAAGGCGGCGTCGGATTCCGCCGCCACGCCGTAAACCCGCTGCAGCATCGGCTTACGTTCATCACCCCGGTAATAGGATCCGGCTACGGACGTCAGCTTGAACGCCGGCAGGTCGGCGGTTGATCCGACATGCGGTCCCCGGCACAAATCCTCGAAGTCACCGCACCGGTAAAACGTGATGGATTGCCCGTCGGGAATATCGGCCAGACGTTCCAGCTTGTAGGTCTGCCCGGCCTGGCTTAGGCGGGTCTGTGCCTCGGCGCGCGAACACTCCACCCGCTCAAACGGGATGGCGCGCTTGACCAGTTGGCGCATTTCCTTCTCGATAGCGCCAAAATCCTCCGGCGCCAAGCGCCGTGGAAGATCGAAATCATAATAGAAATACAGGCCGTCTTCTGTCGGTTGACCGATATCCAGCTTCACACCGGGGAACAAACGGGAAACAGCGGCCGCCATCAGGTGTGCCGCACTATGTCGTAACGAATCGTTGTCCAATGAATCCTCCATAAAAATAACCCCGGTATGCTAAAGTCCGGAGCCACCGCTGTCAAGGTGATCAAAGGGCACATCGAGTTTGCACCTTCCGCTGGAGCCGGCCCGACCCCGGGCCGGTCTGTATCGGGGTTGGTCGGGAAGGGAACGGGGCGAGGTCGCCCCGTCTCCAAACGGAGGAAAAACAGATCCGTCTCATTTAAACATCAGAGATAAGATGCGCCGGTGATCAAATCTTCTTGCATAAACCGCTCGTGTGCTGTCCAATACGTGGTCTGGAGTAAACCTGACATGCGATGGACCAAGACACTGATCCCGACCCTGCGTGAAGATCCACAGGAAGCAGAAATTGACAGCCACAAGCTTTTGTTGCGCGCCGGATTGATACGCAAACTGGCGGGAGGCCTCTACACCTTCCTCCCACTCGGATTACGCGTTCTGCATAAAGTCGAGCGTATCGTCCGGGAGGAAATGGACCGGGCCGGCGCCCTGGAAATCCTCATGCCGGCCCTCCATCCCCGTGAAATATGGGAACGGTCCGGACGCTACAGCATCATGGGCGACGTCATGTTCCGCCTGGCCGACCGCCAGAAGAAGGATTTCGTGCTGGGCCCCACCCACGAGGAAATCGTGACGGAACTCGCGGCCGGCGAACTCCGGTCCTACCGGCTGGTGCCTCGCACCTTCTACCAGATCCAGGCCAAATTCCGTGATGAAATCCGCCCGCGCTTCGGGCTGATGCGGGCCAAGGAATTCATCATGAAGGATGCCTACAGCTTCGACGTCGACAGCCAGGCTGCGGATGCCAGCTATGACGCCATGTACCAGGCCTATGTCCGCATCTTCAAGCGGTGCGGCATCCGGACCAAGGTGGTCGAGGCGGATACCGGCGCCATGGGCGGAAAATGGTCCCATGAATTCATGGTGCTCGCCGACAGCGGCGAAGATGGTCTGGTGGAATGCACGTCCTGCTCGTACGCGGCCAACCTGGAACGGGCCGAACGCCAGCCGCCGGAACCTGCCGTTTGGGAAACCGGCGATGACCTGCCGGAACCCGTCGCCACACCGGGTCAACGCACCATCGAGGAAGTGGCCGCCTTCCTGAAATGCAAACCAGCGCAGCTGATCAAGACCATGATTTACCGCCTGGACGGTAAACCCGCCGCCATCCTCGTTCCGGGCGACCGCGAAATCAACGAGCACAAGCTTCCCCAAGCCCTGAACGTGCGCGAAGCCGTCCTCGCCGATGAGGCCACCATCGCATCGGTTACCGGGGCACCCGTGGGATTCGCCGGCCCCATCGGCCTGACCATACCCGTCTATGCCGATCTCGGCCTGAAAGGCATCCGGGGCGGCGTGACCGGCGCAAACCGCGCCGATACCCATACCCGCCACGTCTCACTTGACCGGGATGCCGCCATCACCGCCTATGCCGACCTGTGTGTGGTCAAGGGGGGGGACCGGTGTCCCCGTTGCGGCGCCGACTTGGCCGAACAGCGCGGCATCGAAGTGGGGCATGTATTCAAGCTGGGCACCAAGTATACCGAGGCATTTAATGCGTCGTTCCTGGATGAGAACGGGCACCAGCAGACCCTGATCATGGGATGTTACGGTATCGGGGTCACCCGGACCCTCCAGTCCATCATCGAGCAGTCCCGCGACGCCAACGGCATCATCTGGCCAACCGCCGTGGCCCCCTACCCCGTCATTGTCCTCCCCATGAACGTACAGCATGAACCGACCATGGCGGTTGTCAACCGGCTGGTCGGTGAACTCGAAACCCGGGGGATCGAGGTGCTGGTGGATGACCGCGATGAACGGCCCGGGGTCAAGTTCAAGGATTCCGACCTCGTCGGATTCCCCATCCGCGTGGTGGTGGGCGAACGGGGCCTGGCCAAACAACAGGTGGAAATCAAGCGACGCCGCGACACGCAGGCCGTCATGTCGCCGCTTGACGAAGCCCTCACAACCATTGTAAATATGATACAGCACGACACCCAACAGGAGTAACGGTAATGACCAAGCGTGATCTGGTAGTTCGTATCGCCCGCGAGACCGGCATGATCCAGCAGGATGTAGGCGCCATCGTACAAAAGTTCCTCGATGCCATCATCGACACCCTCGCCAAGGGAGAACATCTTGAATTCCGGGATTTCGGCGTTTTTGAATTGTGCGTGCGCAAGTCCCGGGTCGGGCGTAATCCCAACAAACCCCAGATAACCGTCCAGATCCCGGAACGCAAGGTGGTCAAGTTCAAGCCCGGCAAGATCATGAAACAGCGCGTCTTGCAAGGCTGACCCCCGGCATCATCCATGGACGCCTCCGCCTTTAATCCGCCCCGCGGAATGCGGGATTTCTATCCCGAGGACATGCGCTCCCGCAACCGCCTGTTTACCGTCTGGCGGGACGTTGCCGAACAACACGGATTCGCACCCTATGACGCCTGCGTGGTGGAATCCCTGGAACTCCTCAAGCGGAAATCCGGCGAGGAAATCGTCGATCAGATCTACACCTTCACCGACAAAAGCGGCCGCGACCTGGCCTTGCGGCCGGAAATGACCCCTTCCCTCGCCCGCATGGTGGTTGCCCGGCAGGGCGCCCTGACCCTGCCCATCAAGTGGTATGCCATTGCGCAATGTTTCCGCTATGAACGGATGTCCAAGGGCCGCAAGCGCGAACATTACCAGTGGAACCTGGATATCCTGGGCAGCGCCGACATCAGTGCGGAAGTTGAATTGCTTGCCACCGCCCTGGATGCCTTGAACCGTTTGGGCCTTGGCCCGGACCAGGTACGGGTCCACTACAGCAGCCGTGCCCTGCTGTCCGAACTGCTCAACCATCTCGGGATCGACCAACCCCACCACGCGGCCACCTTTCTGGCACTGGATAAACTGGGCAAGGTGGATGCCGCCGAGATCCGCACCCTGCTTCAGGCGGAATCACTCACCCCGGACGCCATCGACCGGGTTTTTGAACTGATCGCATTAACCACCTTGGACGAAGTCCAGGCCCGTCTCGGCAACACATCGCCCGCCATCCAATCCCTGCGCCGGTTCGAGGAATTGCTGGGTGTTTATGGTCTGGAGAAACAGGTCCGCTTCGACCTGTCGATCGTTCGCGGGTTATCCTATTATACCGGTATCGTTTTTGAGTGCTTCGATGTACAGCGCCAGTTCCGTGCCTTGTTCGGCGGTGGCCGGTATGACAACCTGCTCACCGACCTTGGCGGAAAGCCCGCCAGCGGCGTCGGCTTGGGTTTCGGTGACGTGGTCGTCGCCGAACTGCTGGCGACGCTCCCCGCACGATCCGACCACCAGTCCCCCCCTGCCCTGGCGCTTGGTTACATGACCGAGAACGAGCGGATTCCAGCCATGCGGATTGCGGATGCATTTCGGCGGCAACAGGTTGGCGCCGACCTCGGTCTCCAGCCGGAAAAAGCCAAAGCCTTTTTTGCCCGGGCAGGCGCGGGGCACTTCACCCACGCCGTGTACCTTGGACCGGATGACATTCAGACCGGACAAATCCGGATCAAGCGGTTGAAAGACCGCGCCGAAATGGTTCGCCCCGTGTCGAACCCAGCCTCCGAACCGCTGGAATAAAACCATCTGGCTCGGCAGGAGCCTCTCAGCCCTTCCCAGACGGCTCCGCCGGAGGGGTCTTGGGTGCTTCCTTGGTGGGCGGAAGATTCAATCGGATGTGCAGTTCGCGCAACTGCTTGATCGAGACTTCATTCGGGGCATTCATCATCAGATCCTGCGCCCGCTGGTTCATCGGGAAGGCAATGACCTCCCGGATGTTCGACTGATCGCACAGCATCATCACCATGCGGTCAATGCCGGGCGCAATACCGGCATGCGGCGGAGCCCCGTACCGGAACGCATTCAACAGCGCCGGGAAATTCCGCTCAACCGCATCCGGTTCATAACCGGCTATCGCAAAGGCCTTCATCATGATGTCCGGCCGATGATTCCGTATGGCCCCGCTCCCCAGCTCGATCCCGTTGCAGACCACGTCATACTGGTAGGCCAGGATGGTCAGGGGATCCTGCTCGCTCAACGCCTTGAGCCCTCCCTGGGGCATCGAGAACGGGTTGTGCGAGAACATCACCTGTTTGTTTTCCTCGTCAAATTCATACATCGGGAAATCAACGATCCAGCAAAAACGGTATATCCCCGGCTCGACACGGTCCAGGTCGCGTCCCAGCTTGAGCCGGAGATCCCCGGTAATCCGGTTAACGGCGCCTTCCTTGTCGCACATGAAGAAAACGACGTCACCCTCACCCATGCCGCAGGTGGTCCGCAACGCTTCCAGCTCGGCAGGCTTGAGGAACTTGGCGATCGGCCCCTTGACCACCCCACCCTCCCAGACCAGGTAGGCCAACCCCTTGGCGCCAATCGACTGGGCATATTCAACCAGCTTGTCAAAGAAGCTACGGGGCCTGTCAGCGATGGCCTTGACCGGTATCGCCCGGACCACGGCTTTCTGTTCAATGGCCGCACGGAATGCGTTGAATCCGGAATTACGGAAAATATCCGTTACATCCACCATTTCGATGGGAATACGCAAGTCCGGCTTGTCCGACCCGTATTTCAGCATCGCCTCGCGATAGGGAATCCGGCGGAAGGGCGCAGCGTCCACTTTCCAGGTGGCAAATTTCGAGAAAACACCGTGCAACACCGTCTCCACCACCTTGAAAATATCATCCTGTTCAACAAACGACATCTCCACATCAAGCTGGTAATGCTCACCCGGGGACCGGTCGGCCCGGGCGTCTTCATCCCGGAAACAGGCAGCAATCTGGAAATACCGGTCAAAGCCGGACAACATCAGCAACTGCTTGAACTGCTGGGGCGACTGAGGAAGGGCGTAGAACTTGCCCGGATGCACCCGGCTGGGCACCAGGTAATCCCGGGCCCCTTCCGGTGAACTGCTGGTCAGAATCGGGGTCTGGTACTCCTTGAACCCCTGCTCGCGCATGGTCTGCCGGATGTGATGGATGACATCGGACCGCAGCACAATCCGGTCGTGCAATTCCTGCCGGCGCAAATCGAGGAAACGGTAGCGCAAGCGCAGGTCTTCCGGCGCGTCCTCGTCGGAAAGATGGAACGGCAGGGGGTCCGCCATGCTGTCCACCTCAAGCGATTCAGCCACCAGCTCAACCGTACCCGTCGGCATGTCAGGGTTTACCGTTTCAGGCGACCGTGCAGCCAGACGCCCGGTCACCGTGATGACACTTTCCAAACGTATGGATTGGGCATGCTCAAAGAACGAACGGTCCGGCTGGACCACAACCTGGGTCAATCCATAATGATCCCGCAAATCAATAAACAGCAGGCTTCCATGGTCCCGTTTACGAAACACCCAACCGGACAGACGCACTTCCTGTCCTGCCTGTTCACCCCGCAATTCACCGCAAGTATGTGTCCGATAACCATGCATGATCGTTCGTGTCCTATTCCGTAATCGTTACCGCCGTTCCGATCGGGATCAGCGTAAACACTTCCTCGACATCCGGATTGCGCATCCGGACGCATCCCGCACTGGCCGCTGTCCCGATGCTGGCATTATCCCAGGTCCCATGAATACCATACCCCTTGACGTCCGGCGTGTTGCCCGTGGCCTTGATTGCCAGCCAGCGTGTGCCCAATATGTTGTCCGGATGACCATAGGCAATCGGTTTATTGTCCTTCCACCAAGTCGGCTCCTTAATCCGGTCCGTCACCACAAACGTACCCATGGGTGTCTTGTTGTCCTTGCCGGTAGCCACCGGATACCGCTTGAAAAAACGTCCATCCAGACGGACAACCAGCTCATTGCTTCCCTTGCTCACCTCGATGCTGAACGGCGCCTTAAGCACCTTCAAACGATCTCCAACCTTGAGCACCATATTGGTCTTAAGTTGATTCTGGGCCGTCACCAGTTCCATGGTGGTGCCATGCCGCTTGGCTATCCGGGCAATGGAATCTCCCCGCTGGACCACGTAATCGACCTTTTCGGGCATGGAAATGGGCGTCAGTAACAACCGGACATTGATCTCTCCCAGACGTTGTTCGATCTGCGGCCAGGAAGCGATCAGGCCCGGATCAGCCAGCGCATTCAGATACAATTCCCGCGCCTTGCCAAGTTCACCACGGGCATCCAGTTCACGGGCATTGTCATAGATCGGCGATTTTCCGGTCCGGCGTCCCGGCAGGGAGACTTCCTTCGTCGGAACGGACTTTGGATCCCGTGATACAACCGCTGTGGGTGCAACCGGCGTGACCGGGTCCGTCACCCGTTCAGAAACACCTTCCGGTTGTGGTGTCTTGCGGAACCAGGATCGACATGACATGCGCCGTCCCTGGATGCCCAGACCAATCAGGATAAGCACCGCACCGATCAACAACCAGGGACGACGGGAG
>MHBQ01000042.1 GCA_001803315.1 Lentisphaerae bacterium RIFOXYC12_FULL_60_16 | reverse complement strand
GTTCGCAGCAGGCATCCATGGCCGGACTCTGTCCGGTGATGGGTGATTTTGTCTGGGGTGATAGCATGTCTGTCCATTGCTTCCGTAACATGATGTTCTGCAAATAGATACTACTATTAAAAAGGATAAGGTGGGTAGACAATCGCCTCGAAATATGCGATAGTATGGACGCTCGTTTTGGGCGTGGCGTGGGGTCACGCAGAAGATCGAGGGGCGAAGGCTGAATCGTCAGGTGTGCCCACGGCGGGCGGCTCGGGAGCTGTCCGTAATGGCGCGTCGCTTGGGGACGGCACCGGCCATTTGTCCGGTTATCGAACATTCATCATGGGCTTCACCACATAGCGAAAGGAAATCAAATGCGCATCGAAGATCTACCCAAGTGGATGAGTATCATTCCCGTGCTTGTCGGTGTTGTGTTGACCTTCATCGGGATACAGGTATTCCCCCTGTTTGGTCTCCGGAATGTGTTGGGACCAATCATCGGCCTGCCGGTGGGGTGCCTTATCGGGTTCGCCATCATGGCGCGAATCGCCAAGTCCCGCGAGCAATGAGTTCGCCCCTTCGCCTCCCGGAATGGAAAAAGGATCGATTCATGGCGTCGTAAGTGGAACGGGTATTGGCGGAACGTGGAAGATTGCCGGTGGAAACGTTGTTGAAATGTCGGGTGAGGTATTTTACGGACAGGTAGTGTGTTGATCAGCCGATGGAGTCGATTGTTCGTCTGTCCCTGGACTGGATTCTTAAAATACCAAAATACGTGGACTGACCCCAATGCCTTGCCTGACCCCAATGCTGACGAGTTTCATCAACTATCTCCTTTCTTCGCCACAATCCCGTAATGGTAGGGCGGTAGATCAACGAGTGATTTTACAATGACGAATCCTGCGGATTGCGCCCATGCCATGCACTGCTCCGGCTTCGGACGAATCTCCATGGACGGACCTCGCGGGGTCGTGGGGTCATAGTTCCAGTGCATGATTCCGAGGGTTCCGCCCTTGCGCAGAATGCGAAACGCCTCACTCAGCAGTTGACCGCGTTCCTCGGCGTGAAGAATGTTGAACAGCATTGCGTAGTCCGCCGATGCGCCTGGCAAGCCTGTGCCATCAGAGACGAAGTCACGGTGATAGAGTCGGACGTTGCCAAGGTTGTATCGTTCCGCCTTCTCGCGTGTCGCGGCGATCATCTCGGCTTCGATGTCAAACGCGTGGACGAGCCCCGGCGTGATCTGGGCTGCGGGTATTGTGAACGTTCCGTAGCCACAGCCAAAGTCCACGACATCGGTCATGTCATTGCGCAAGCCCAAGGCCAATAGGGTTTCTTTTGGGCTAAAGAATGTGTGCCACATTTCTTGGGGTGGCATTCCGCTTTCTCGTGTCTTCATATTTCTCCGTGGTCGTCGCACCTGACCGGCCTTTGAAGGTACGTGTCGATGTGCTGGTGTGCGTCCAGCATGGGCGTTTTGTAAATGGAGTGAAAGTCTCCTGTAGGAGGGCCATTCATGGAAACATGAAAACATAACTACTACTCGAAGCCAACTCCTGCAGGGTAACCGGTCGGGGGGAAGGAAGGCTAGAGGAAACCGTCGGGCCGATGGACAGCGCCGATGGACAGGCCGACGAACAGAAAGCACGAAGCATTGCTTTGGAAAGGGAAACGCGCGGGTTACCAACGCGGTAGGATTCGGCGTCGGCTCACGAGGACCAGCCTTCGCCGAGGCTATGCAGGGCAAGCGGCTCGCCCTTCTATGGGGAGGAGAACGGCGTCGCGGGAGCTCCGGTCCGACGAAGCCGTGCGACGAAGCGTATCCGACGAAGCGTGCGATCAAGCGCGGCGACGAAGTGTCCGGTCGGCATGCCACACACTTTGTCGCTCCACGTCGTCCCATACTTTGTCGTTTACGCTTCGTCCAAGCACTTCGTCGATTCCGTCTTCCAGTGCGAATGCCCAACGCACAATGTCCAAAAGGGGGATTGTGGAATGTGGCGGGAAATGAAGCGGGGTCTTGACTACGGGTGATGGTTGCTTCATTTTTTCCGAATTAACCGCATTTGAAAGGTGAGTCCATGAAGCTTGGTGTGTTCACGGTCAGCGTGCCGGAATGGGATCCATTGGAGTGCCTGGAACAGCTTAAAACCATCGGGTATGACGGGGTCGAATGGCGGGTCTGCGAGGATACGGGGGATCGCGCCAAGCCGTCGTTCTGGTCGGGAAACCGGACTTCAATGACTGCGGATGAACTGATTGCCCGCGCGGATGAACTCAAGGCCAGGGCCAGGGCGCTGGGGATGGAGATGCCGTCTGTCGGGGCCTATATCGATTGCAGCGACTTGAAAATCGTGGAACGCCATTTCGAGGCCTGCCGGACGCTCGGCGCACGGAATATCCGCATCGGTCCGGGCGGGTATAAACTGGCCCATGGGACGTATCCCGACCAAGTGAAGAAGATCCGTCGCCAGTATCACAAGGTGGCAAAGCTGGCGGAACGTTACGGGGTGCGGGCGGTAATCGAAACCCACATGGGGCAGCTCTGCCCGACGGTCCACAAGGCAATGGGGGTGCTCGATGGTATGGACCCGGCCCAAGTCGGGATCATGTGGGATCCCGGCAACCAGGTTTACGAGGGCAGTGAAGTGTACCGCATGGCCATCGAGATTGCCGGGCCGTACCTGGCCGAAGTGCATGTCAAGAATTCCACCTGGGGCGCCGACGAGGTACAGAACGGACGGACCACCTGGAAATGCAGCTCGAAGCCGGTCCACCAGGGCATTGTGGACTGGCCGGCGGTCGTCGGGGCATTGAAGGAAACCGGGTATCACGGGTGGCTGTTCTTCGAGGATTTCTCAACGGAAGAACCGATGCGGGACCGGGTGGCGCGTAATTGCCGCTGGTTCAGGTCGTTGATCGGTTGATGCCATGGATCAGCCACGCATTTACCTGTCGGTTGACAATTGTTTCGCCTCCAAGCGGTGGACCCGTCCGTCGGAGTGGATGCCGTTGATCCGGGATCTTGGCCTGTCATGCATCGAGGCCAGTGCGGATAATGAGTGTGACCCGTTCTTTTCCCATCCGGAGTATCTCGATGACTGGACGAGGGAAATTAAGGAATGGGCGGAACGAACCCGGACCCGTGTGGTGACGTTCTATTCGGGACACGGGACCTATGCCACGCTGGGCCTGTCGCACACGGATCCGCGCGTATGTGACCGGATGCTCAACGACTGGCTGGTGGCGATGGCCCGGCGTGCGGGATCGCTGGACGCCGGGATGGGGTTCTTCACGCATGCGTTCCCGTTATCGGTGTTGAATGATCCGGCGCGGTATCATGCCGCCTGTGAAGCCTTGTTCGGCCGGCTGGCCCTGCTGGCGCGGGCGGCGCATGAGCACGGGGTTACCACGGCCGGGGTGGAGCAGATGTATACGCCGCACCAGGTGCCCTGGACCGTGGAAGGTGCCCGGCACCTGTTGCGGGAAGTTGTCAGGCGGGCCGGGACGCCGTTTTACGTGACCATCGATACCGGACATATGACCGGTCAGCAGCGGTTCCTGCGGCCGGATACCGATGCCCTCTTGAAATGCCTGGCACGGATGAAACAGGGCGCCCATGAATCGGCCTTCTGGGTCGGGCCGGATCCGGTGCGCGACGCATTTGTGGCGCTGGTCGGTCGGCCCGAGTGCGAATGGGAGGACGGCGTCCGGCGGATCCAGCAGGGGATGGACCGTTTTGCCTATGCTTTTGCCGCCGCCACGGATGGGGATCCCTACCAGTGGCTCCGGGAACTGGGGCGGTATTCGCCGATTATCCATCTCCAGCAGACGGACGGGCGGTCATCCTCGCATCGTCCGTTCAATGACGAATGGAATGCCAAAGGAATCATTGATGGTCCCCGCGTGCTCCGGGCGCTTGCTGAATCCTATTCGAAGTCCCGGGAGTCGGGGATGCCTCCGCCCTGCACCAACCTGTACCTGACGCTGGAGGTTTTCAGCGGCACGTCGGACCAGCCGGCGGAGATCCTGGACCGCATGCGGGATTCGGTTACGTATTGGCGCCGCTATATCCCAACGGACGGCTTGACGCTGGATGAACTCATCCGGCGGCTCCAATAGCGCCAGCGGATGACGGCCAGGCTGATCCAGATCACCAGCAGGATTCCCCAATAGGTGTAGATTACCGACGGATGTTCCCACCAGTTGATACCGTGGAGCCGGAAATCGGATACCGGAAACAGGATGGGGGTCTG
This sequence comes from Lentisphaerae bacterium RIFOXYC12_FULL_60_16, assembly GCA_001803315.1. Classification (GTDB taxonomy): domain Bacteria; phylum Verrucomicrobiota; class Kiritimatiellia; order UBA8416; family YA12-FULL-60-10; genus YA12-FULL-60-10. The sequence goes on along the minus strand of MHBQ01000042.1, from coordinate 4,385 downwards.
GAACCGGCCCTGCTGGTGGGTGAAGGTATCCATGGCAATATGCAGGGGCCAAGCACAGGCAGGCAACACCAGGGGTTTCCAGAGCACCCGGAACAGCAGGATGCACAATCCCGCCACCACCAGGCTGTGGGTCATCCAGTAGAGGGCAAAAATGATGGTCGGGATGCCGTGCCAGTCGATGGGTTTGCCCTGGATGAGCAGCCAGGAGAAATACAGGCCGAGTGACAGGGCGTCCGGCAGAATCCCGAACGCGGCGGCAGCCCAGGCGGTCCAGTCGAACCGGCGGGGGGACCCGTCCCCCTTGACGGGGCCGGACTGTCCACCGGGCAAGCCGCGGCGGCTGCAGCATGTGACCCCGTACAGGACGTGACTGAGTGAATCCACGTAACCCCGATCCGGTCAATTACAGGATGACCCGTTTCCCTGTCCGGCTGGATTCATAGGAGGCCAGGGCAGCCTGCAGGGAGAGCATGCCGGCCTCGAGGCCGACGGCAAACGGCTTGCGGGTTCCCAGATGGCTGATGAAGTGGTCCATTTCCCGTTTCCAGGCGCCCCGCTTGGTCTTGGCGTGGAGTACGGTGGTTTCCTTGATCCGTTCCCCGCTGGGCTTGGTGATGCCCGTGACCATCGTGCTGGTGTCGGCGGCGTAATCGATGATGATGGATCCCTTGTCGCCCATCAGCTCGACGCCGGAGAAACCGGACGGGCTGGTCCAGCCGACCTCGATATAGCCGAGGCAATCTTTGCCGAACTCGCAGAGGATGACGGCATTGTCATCCACCTTGATCGGTTTGCGGAGGGTGGCGGTTTTAGCCTGGAGAGCCGTGAGGGGGCGGATGAACCACTGGATCAGGTCGAAGGCGTGAATGCCCATGTCCAGCAGGGCGCCACCGCCGGCCAGTTTGGGGTTGTAGAACCAGTCGGTTTTTGCCCAGCCGGGGAAGGGGCCGCCGTGGGCGAACCGGATGCGGCCCATATACAGTTTGCCGATGGCCTGCTTGTCCAGTTCCCGCTTGACGATCTCGCAATGCTCATTGAATCGGTGACTGAACCCGACCATGACACGGACCTTGTGCTTGCGGGCGGCGGCCACGATGGCCTGTCCGTCGGCCCGGTTGGTGGCGATGGGTTTTTCCAGCAGGACGGGGATCTTACGTCGGATGGCGCTGATGGCGGCATCGGCGTGGAAGGCGTTGGGGGTGCAGATGGAAACCGCATCGAGGGTTTCACGCTGGAGCATCTCGTGGAAATCCCGGTATTCCTTCTTGAATCGGAATCCGGCATCGCGGGTTTGCTGGAGGGAGCGGGGTTCCGGGTCGGCCACGGCGACCAGGTCGCATTTGCCGGACGCGGCATAGGCGGGGATATGGCAGGCCTGGGCGATGGCGCCGGACCCGATGACACCGATGCGGAAACGTTTCATGACAGGCTCCTGTTATGGGTGGGGTTGATGAAGGTGCGGTTCAAGCAAGTTTTGCACGCAGGAACTGGACCGCCTTGCGGATGTCACCCGAGGGGTCCTGTCCGACTTCACGTTCGATGGTCAGGTAACCCCGGTATCCGGTCTTTTCAAGGGCTTCCAAGTAACGGTCCCAGGGCACCTTGCCTTCACCGAGCGGGACTTCGCTGAACAACTTGCTGCAATCGAGATCTTCGACCTTGTCGCCGGCGAAGGAACCGTAGACCTTGACCGGATCGCAGGGCTGGTGCTGGACGCCGTCCTTGGCATGGGTGTGCACGACGTAGGGCCCCAGGATGCGGGCTGCCTCGACGGGATCGTCGTTGCAGACCATGACCAGGTTGGCCGGGTCGAGGTTGACGCCGATGCCCGGTGTGGCGAGATCATCGAGGAATGCGCGCAGGTGGGTGGCAGGTTCCGGTCCGGTTTCGATGGCGAAGGTGACGCCGTGATCGGCGGCGTAGCGTGCGATTTCGCGGCAGGCCTTGCGCAGGGTCCGATAAACCGGGTTGGTTTTCTTCTCGGGCACCACGCCGATATGCGTGGTGACGACGCGGGTTCCCACGTCGACGGCGAGGTCGACGATCTGCTTGGAACGGGGCACCTTGGTCTTGTTCTCGTCCGCCCGCTGGAATCCATGGCCGCCCAGGTCGCCGCACAGGGCCGCGATTTCGAGGTTGAGTCCGGCACAGGCATCCTTGAATTGGCGGCGGGCATCCGGGGGCATGTCCGGCGACATGTCGCCGCGGACGGCGTATACCTGGAGCCCATCGGCCCCGATGGCCTTGGCCGCCTTGAGTCCGTCGTACAGGGGGAGACGAAACGAGTCGATGATCACACCAATCTTGAACGGCCGCATAAACACCTCGATTTGTGACGAAAATATTGCCAATAACCCGGTGATTCTACCATAGGGCGCATAACGGGACAACACTTTTGGGGGTCTTGGTGGGCTGGCCTTATGGCGTCTGACTGTGGGGGGAGACCTTATGGAGGGTCAGGCGGGGATGTTTTTCCTGGAAGTAGTCCACGGCCCAGGGGGTGGGAAAGAGGATGACGAGTTGTCCGCGGACATCCAGGGCCAGCTTGACGCCACTCCCCAGGAAATCGTCGGTGAACTGTTCCAGCTTGGTGTCAGGATCGAACCAGCGTATCTGGTTGAAGGGAGCGGTTTCCAGGCGAGGCTCGGCACCGTATTCGGTCTGGAGGCGGTACAGCGCTACGTCGAACTGCAATTGCCCCACGGCGCCGAGCAGCGGGACGGTTTGTCCGGGTTCCTGGATGGAGAAGGCCTGGATCACCCCCTCCTGCAGGAGTTGGTCGAGGCCGTCCCTGAATTGCTTGTACTTGGCGGTTCCCACGTTCCGGACAAAGGCGAAGGCTTCCGGCGGGAAGCGGGGGATTTCATCGTACCGGATGTCGGGTCGTGTGCTCAGGGTGTCGCCGATCCGGAACGCCTTGTGGGTGACCAGACCCACGATATCCCCGGGATAGGCGATTTCCAGGGATTCACGGTCCTGTCCGAACAGCTTCTGGGGATAGGAGAGGCGGACCGGTTTGGCGGTTTCGGGATCCTTGACGACCATGTCCTTGACGAATTTCCCGGAACAGACGCGGACAAAGGTCAGGCGGTCCCGGTGGCGCGGGTTCATATTGGCCTGCACCTTGAACACGAATCCGGAGAAGTCCGGATCATCGGGGCGAATGGCGATGCCGTTGGATTGCCGGGGTTGTGGCGGGGCCCCGTACTGGACGAAATAGTCGAGCAGGAGCTGGACGCCGAAATTGGTCATGCCGCTGCCGAACAGGACCGGTGTGATCAGGCCGGCCATGACGTGTTCCTCGTCGAAGGTGGTGCCGGCGCCGGAGAGCATTTCGATTTCCTCGAGCCATGGGCCGTAGAGGCCGGGGGGGAGGAGGGCCTGTATTTCCGGGTCGTGGATGCCGCTCACGCGGGTGGGGGCACGGTATTTGCCGTGGGCGGTCCGCTCGAACAGGTGCAGCTGGGAGGTCAGGCGGTCATAGACACCCTTGAAATCGGCGCCGCTGCCCAGCGGCCAGGTGACGGGAAACGCGCCGATTCCCATGGCCTGTTCGAGCTCGTCGAGCAGGGCCAGCGGATCGCGCGCCGGGCGGTCGAGCTTGTTCATGAACGTGAAGATGGGGATGCCGCGCAGGCGGCAGATTTCGAAGAGTTTCCGGGTCCGTTCCTCGATGCCCTTGGCGGCATCGATGACCATGATCACGCTGTCCACGGCGGTGAGCACCCGGTAGGTGTCTTCGCTGAAATCCTTGTGGCCGGGGGTGTCGAGCAGGTTGATCACGCACCCGCCGTAGTCGAACTGGAGCAGGGTGGAGGAAACGGAAATACCACGTTCCTTTTCGAGTTCCATCCAGTCGGACGTGGTGTTGCGATGGTCGCGCCGGGCCCGGACCGAGCCGGCGAGCTGGATGGCGCCGCCGTACAGGAGGAGTTTTTCCGTGAGCGTGGTCTTGCCGGCATCGGGATGGGAAATGATCGCGAAGGTGCGCCGCCGGGCGATTTCGGCAAGGAAGGCGGGATCGCTCATGCGGTTCTCCCGAAGCGGGATATGGCGGAAACGTATGGGTTCAACGTTGTCATCGGGCAGGCAGAGTAGGCGAGATCGGATGATGCTGTCAAATCTTCCATGGTGGGGCGGTCTGGTTGGTAGGCAGGGCCGTGTGATGAATATGGAAAAGAAATGGAGTTGTGCGAGGCGCATGGAGGGCGAACGTCCTCGTGAGCTGTCTGGAATTGGGGACGGGAGGCTCGCCAGGGCCCTTGGACGGTTCGACAAGCTCACCACAGGCAGGCTCAGGACAAGCCGGCTCGCCCTTCTACCAGAGAATGGACGTGCGGAGCGCGTTTTCATATTTCATCCGGGATGGGCGATGGTGTAAAATG
>MHBQ01000041.1 GCA_001803315.1 Lentisphaerae bacterium RIFOXYC12_FULL_60_16 | reverse complement strand
GCCTGTTCGGTTCGGAGGGAGGGGAGGAGTTCAAACCTCTTTCCCTACCCCTATCATTACACGGGTTTTGCCGGTTGACGGCGCGCTGTTGGGGGGACTACCATTCGGCATCATGCAGGAAGTTGCGCGTGCCTATAGCATCCCGTTCCCCGATCCGGACGCGGCGTTCCGTCTGGTGGTGTTTCCCCATGCCGGATCCGGCACGGCCTTTTATCATTTTTTGGCCAAGGCTTTTGCCGGCGCCGGGATCGAGACGCTGACGGTTGCCTATCCGGGGCGTGAAATCCGAATCGCCGAACCGCCGCCGGAATCCCTGCCGGAACTGCTCGCCACGCTGGCGCCCTCGCTGGCCCAGGTCCTGTCCGATGGCAGGCCGTTTATCTTTTATGGCCACAGCCTGGGGGGGCTGGTCGCGTTCGAGATGATCCGTTCCTGGCAGGCCGGGGGGTTGCCGGTCCCGGCGTTGTTTGTCTGCAGTGGCCGCCAGGCGCCCGGCATCCGCGGGGATATCCTGGCTATGGATACGCTTTCCGATGATGCGTTCATCGAGGCGGTCATCACCCGGTACCAGGCCATCCCGCGCGAGGTGGTGCAGCATCCCGAGCTGCTGGAACTGATTTTGCCGGCCCTGCGCAGCGATTTCAGGATGGTTGACCGGTACGTCTATCGGCCCGGTCCACGCATGACCTGCCCGATTGTCCTGGCAAACGGTGTTGACGACCCCTGGGTTGAGGAAAAGACCCTGGCCCCCTGGGAAAATGAAACCGCCAGCCTGACCTCGCGATGGTTTGACGGCGGCCATTTCTTTATCCGGAACAGCCTGGAAGCTTTTCAGGACTACCTGCTGGCGTCGTGCCGGATGAGGGGTCTGTGCCCGGCGGGTGGCGCATGATGCCGGCAGAAGCCGTTCGCTATGACGGATCCTGTCGCGTGGCGATTCCCCCGGAGGCGGGGCGGTTGTTGCTGGGGCATATTGCCGAGCTTCAGGAACCGCTGTTCCCGGAAGAAGCGGAGCACATTCGCCGTGCGGTGGACAAGCGACGCCGGGAATTTTGCGCCGGCCGTACCCTCGCCCGGCAGGCGTTGTGCCGGCTGGGGCTGACGCAACCCGGGGCCCTTCCGGTGCGGGAGGACCGGGTCCCGGAATGGCCGGCGGGGTTCCTGGGTTCGATTGCGCATACGGACCGGTTCTGCGCCTGTGCGGTTGCACGCCGTGCGGCCATACGGTCGGTCGGCATCGACCTGGAGACCTGCGGGCAGGTAAAACCGGAGCTGTGGGACCAGTTGTTTTGCGCCGCCGAAAAAGAAAAGCTGCTTGCCGTTGAGGACAAGCAGCTTTTTCTGGCCACCCTGATGTTCTGCGCCAAGGAGGCGTTCTACAAGCTTCAGTATACGCTGACGTCAGCCTGGCTTGGTTTCACCGATGTCACCGTCGTCGTCGACGGGCAGGACCGGCTGATGGTGACCCCGGCTGAAGGGACGCCGGCCGCGAAGGCCGTTCCCTTCATGCGCGGGAGTTACAGCCAGCCGTTTCCCGACACGGTCATGTGCCAGTGCTGGCTTGTGTAATCAGGAAATCTTATCGACGATTTTGTCCATGGTCTTGTCGATACGGGCGGCGACGTTCTTGCCTTCCTTGAACATTTTCTCGAAAGGCTGCTTGGCCTTGGCCGGATCGAAATCCAGGAAGGTGCCGCCGGATTCGAAATGCTTCACGAAGACTTTCCCGATCGCGTAGGTGGATGCCCCGGATACGATCGGCATCGTGACCGACCCGACCACGGGGCCGATAATCGGGATCATCTTCATTATGGAGCTCAACCCGCCGCGGGTGACCGCGCCGGAACCGAGACCGCCGATCAGTGAGGCAATAACGGACTTGCCGGCGTTCTGGGTGAACTTCACGTTGTAGCGGTTGGCAAGCGCGTGCAGCAATTTCATCTGGATTGCGGTGACGGCCAGTGAATCCACCATCATCGGGGCCAGGCCGCCCAGCATGGACCACAGCATGTACTTTTTCACGATCGCATCGGGGGACCGGAGGGTCTCCTCGGCTGCGGGTTCCGCGGCGGTTTTCTCTGCGTCATCTTTCACATCGGTCTCCGTTTTTTTGGCTGCTGGCATGGTGTGCTCCTTTTATCGGGTGCGGAACGTTCACGTCCGCACGATGTTTACCGGGCAATACTAGGAGGAACCCGGCAAAAAATAAACATAAAACATTACAAAATAATGAGTTACAGAGTTATATCAATGGCTCTATCAATTGATACAGTGCGTAAATCAGGAGGGATTGCTTTTGATGGGGTGTTCCGAACGTGCGTCGGATGCCAGGACGAACAGGATGCCGAGGAGCGGGGTGAAGGCGATGGAGGCGAAGAAATAGCCCCAGAACCCGAACTTGCGTTTCCGGCCTGCATAGCCGACCACGATGCTCAAGAGGATGTTAACGGCTGTGATCGCGATTATCGCCAGGGGTGTCATGTGGGTCTCCTTTTTTCAGATTAACAAAACGGCCGTTGCGAACGACCTTCATCGTTACGGGCCGGTCATGCACATTGCCATATTCATCGAAGGTGATCATGCCGCTGAGTCCCTGCCAGGGGCCCTCATATTTGAGGGTTGAGGCAACCACGATGGGGATGGCGATCTTGGCGGTCTCAACGGCCTGGTAATACAGCATGACGGCTTCATACCCGGAGGCGGCGTAGCTGTCCGGTAACCGGTCCTTCCCGAAAGCCTCCAGCATGCGCCGTTCGAGTGCCGAGGTGGCGTTGGTCAGGCGTTCTTCATGCGTGGCGCCGGGCGGCACCTGGTAGCTGCTGGCAACGTAGGTGTTTTCGGCGGCCTTGCCGGCGATATCAAACAGTTGCGGACTGTCCAGTCCGTCGGCGCCGAAAAAAGGAACCTTGATGTGCTGTTCGCGCATTTGGAGGATCACATGCGCAGCCTTTGGAAGATAGTCCGCCACGACCACGCAGTCGAACGGGTGCTGTTTGATCTGGTAGGCCAGCCGCCGGAAATCGATTTGGTTGGGTGAATACGATTCGACGTAGGAGATTTGAATGCCATGGTCGTAGGCGAGACCGTCAAACAACATGGCCAGGCTTGACCCATATCGGTCGCGAACATTGACGACGACGGCATTGGTCAAACCCTTGGTGGCTATCGTTTCCGCCAGGGTTCGCACCATGTCGGCATCATTCGGCACGGAGCGCAGGGTGAGGCTGAAGCGGTGTGCGGTCAGGTCCGGATGGGTGGCGAATGGCGCGATGAACAGGATGCCGCCCTGCTGGTAGGTGAGGGAGACGGGCACGGCCACGGCGGAGGTCTCGTGTCCGATCACGGCCATAAAACGGGTATCGGCGATGATTTCCCGCGCAATGGCATGGGCTTCGCCGTTGAAAACCCGGCAGCGGAGGGGACGGCCGAGGATGCCGCCCCCGGCATTGATCTGGTCGACGGCCAGGCGGACACCGTCGAGAAAGGTCTTGTTGTCATCCGTGATTTCCCAGGCCACCGCCAGCCATATCTCGGCGTCCCCGGCCTTGGAGGCGTCGTGGCGGAGGCGGTAGAGGGTCTCGAGATTCGACCCCGCCTGCTGGAACCCGCGCAGGCCGGCATACACCAGCAGCAGGATGCTGACGGCCAGGATGATGCTGTGCCAGATGATCGATTTGCGCGTCATGGAGTTTCCGTGTTCAGGATCAACGGCATGCCGCCCTTGCCGGAACCGATCACGACGATCTTGCTGTTGGTGGAGGCGGCGAGGTCGCGGGTGGCGTCAATGCCGCGCCAGGTGAGCAGGTCCTTGGTGATCGACGCGGTCAGGATGGCGTTGGCGGCCTTCAACCCCTCGGCCTCGATGCGCCGCCGCTCGGCTTCCTGGGTTTCCCGTTCCAGCTTGTACACGTAGGCCAGGGACAGTTCCTCCTGCTCGATCTTCAGCTCGATGGCCTCCTGGATGTGTGTGGGCAGGACCACTTCGCGGATCATGATGTCGTCGATCCGGACAAAGCGGTAGGCGACTTCATTGGCGGCCTGGTTGAGCATTTTCGAGACGATCATGCTCTGGATGGTGTAGACGTCGTGGTTTTCGTAGCTGCCGGCCGTGGTCCGGAGCAGGGATTCCACTTCCGGGATCACGATGCGGTTCAGGTAATTGGTGCCGACCTGCTGGTGCAGGATGCCCAGCATGTCGTATTGCGGGTGATAGCGGATGGTCAGCTTGATGCGGACGCGCAGCCCGTTCTTGGTCAGGACGCTGATTTCCTTGTCCTCGCTCTGGATGCGCACGTCGTAGATGGCCATCCGGTCCCAGGGGAAGATGACATGGAACCCTTCGCCGAAGACCGTGTCGATGACGGTACCGCCGCGGAAGCGCTGCCAGAGGACGCCGGCCTCGCCGGGCTTGATGCTGATGAAGATGTTCTGCCACAACAGCGCCACGACAAACGTCAAGGTCAGCCAGAACACCACCAGGTACGGGCGGGCCCGCATGATGCCGGTTTCGATTTTTTCTGAGATCACGCGTTCGCTCCCGTTTCTGGTTTGCCCTGACGGTGGGTTTCGATCCGTTCAATGCGCCCGTATTCGAGTTTGACGACGCGGTCCGCCGTGTTCCAGTAGCGGTCGTCGTGTGACACGACCAGGACCGTCTTGTTGCGCCGCTTGAGGTCCGGCAGGATGTGGTCGTAGTAGTATTTCCGGAAATGGGGGTCCTGGTCGGCGGCCCATTCGTCGAACATGTAGATTTCGCGGTCTTCCAGGAGCGCCGCCACGAGGGCCAGGCGCTTGCGCTGGCCGGTGGACAGCTTCAGCTGGGTGAACCGGCCCTGGTCGAAGGTGGTTTTCCCGGCGAGTTCCATCTCCTTGAGCAGGGAGCGGACCAATTCGGGATCGACGTTTTCCAGGCCATACAGGCGGTCGAACAGGTGGAAGTCGGCGAAGACCGGCGCATACAGTTCGCGGTAGTCCTGCATGGCGGACTCCTCGATCCGTTCGCCATCCACCTTGATCGTGCCGGTTTCCGGGCGGTACAGGCCGGTGAGCAGTTTCATCAGCGTGGTTTTGCCGCAGCCGTTGCCACCCACAAAGAAGATGATCTCGCCGCGGCGGAAATCGAGATCCAGGGGTCCGGCAGTGAACAGGGGGTTCCCCTGCTTGTCCCGGTAGGTGTACCGCAGTCCCTCGGCGGTGATGGTGGTGAATCCCTCGAAGCGGGATTCCTTGTTGAAGGTGCCGGTCTCGACCGGGAGCGCGTCGATGGAATCCTCCAGGTCAAACAGGTTTTTCAGGGCGGCCTGGGACCGGGCTACCAGGGGGGCCGTGGAGGCGATGGTTTCCAGGGGACCCACGACGAACAGGATGGCGGCCGTGGTCTTGATCACCACCTCGCTGTAGGTGGCTACAAATTGGGGGAGGATGAAGACAATCGTGGCGATCAGGATGTAGAAGAAGATCTGCGAGAACATGATGTCGAAGGTGAAGATGTCGTTGGTCTTGACCTTCAGGTCCTTGCTTTGGCCGGCCAGTTCATGGAACCGCTCATAGACGGCATTGTTCTTGCCCGTGTTCACGCGGATTTCCTTGAAGCCATCGAGGATGTGGCTGGCCGCATCGACCAGTTCGGACTCCTTGGCGGACATGTCGGTCATGTTCTGTGTCATGCCCTTGCGATGGGTCCAGTAAACCACCAGGGACAGCGCCACCGCGGCGACCGTGACGATGAACGCCCAGGGAGACAGCCAGGCGATATAGAACAGGCAGCATGCCACCATGATGGCGGATTGCATGTTGTTGACCAGGAAGAAGGCGGATTGCGAGATGGTCATCGTGTCCTGGGAGATCCGGGTGTAGAAATCGCCCTTCCCGAAGCGCTCGACGCCCTCGAGATCGGAGACCCGGAGTTTCTGCATGGTGCGGATCCGGATGCGCAGCAGCATGTCCTCGATGGTCCGGATCGACGCGGTCATGCTGATGCGCTTCGCGTAGGCGAAGATCAGCATCGCGATGATAAACAGGACCAGGTATTGGAATTTCGCCTCCGACTCCGCCGCGGCCGCCGTCCCGCCGTTGATGATGCCGAGCAACGCGCCGTTGGCCAGCCCGGAACTGACCGCCATGATGCCGACCAGTTTCCAGGTGGAGACCGGTTCCTCTTTGAAGAAACGCAGAATATAACCGTTATTACTCACATGGACCCGATTCTCCGCCTACCAGGCGGGATTGGCCTGCGCCTGCCGGTATGTTTCCAGGAAAAAGACGCGGGCTTTTGCGGCGTTGAAGTTAAACAGGTTTCCGCCGGTGGCGAAGTGGTACACCAGGACCTTGCCCACGGCATAGGTGACGGACCCGGTCATGGCGGCGTTGCCGGCCAGGCTGGCCGCGGCCCCAACCAGCGGGATGCCGGACAGCAGGCGCGAGGCGGTCCACCGGGCGAGGGACGGGATGCCCAGTCCCAGCAGCAGGACCGAAATGGATAGGGCGGTCCTGCGGGCGGGCATCGGGATGCCGTAGAATTTCGCCAGTTCCCGGGCCATTTGCACCAGCAGGGAGCCGATGGTCAGGTTGTCGAGCACCGGGATCGGCACGAGGCCGGCCAGTGAACAGTATCCGGCGTACCGTGTCACGATTTGCATGGCGGCCGCCTGGCGATGCGCTTCGGTGTCCCGCAGTTTTTCGTCGAACCCATCGTTGGCCGGGGGCAGCAACTCGGCTTCCACGAGGTTGGTGGGTGTTTCCGTTGCGGGTGCAGCACCGGGGGTGGCGGCCGGTTCCGGCATTTCGTAAAGCCGACGGCGGGAGTGCGGTGTCGCGGTGGTTGCGGTCATGGTGCGGCTCCTTCGAATGCCGGTTCCGATTCGGGCGTCGATGCGCGTGCCGCCGGCGGGTTCACCCGCAGCAGGGCCTTGACCGTTTCGTCGTAATCACGGTGTGCGGACGTGCGCGGAATGCCTTTTGAGAAGAGCGTCTGTCGTTTCTCGAGGATGCGCGAGAAAAGGGTGCTGGTGCCGATGCCGCCGGGAAGCAGCCGTTCGCCGTGTTCCGCCTGCAGCTGCTGCAGGACCGGGGCGGTCAGCGAACTGCGGCGATCCAGCATGGTCGGCAGGATGCGGATTTCCGGGGCGGGCAACCCGAAGGTGCTGCGGATGGCGGAGGCTTCCTCCAGGGTGAGTGCCAGGCCGCGGCGGGAAAAGGCGTCGCAGGCCACGGGAATCACGATGGTGTCGGCAGCGCATACCGTGGAGATCACCGCCCCGCCAAGCGAGGGGGGACAGTCGATGATCACCAGGTCAAACCCGAGCCGGGCCATGGCACGGGTGACCGCTGAGACCGCGTTTTTCTGGGCCGTGGGATTCATCAGGCTCACATCGAGCAGGGAATTTTCCAGCGAGGAGGGAAGGTAGGAGAGAAATGGGTGGACCGTTTTCAGGACATCGCCGATGCGTTCGGGGGTCTGCCACAGGGTTTGAAATACCGGGGAATCATCATCGCCCGCCGTTCCGCCGAGTGCGACCGTGGCCGAAGCCTGGGCGTCCAGGTCCAGGATGCAGGTACGGAAACCGAGCTGTACCGCCCGTGACGCCACCGCCAGCGAGGAGGTGGTTTTACCGACGCCGCCCTTGAGATTGATGAAGGCGATGGTCCGGAACGCATACGAAACACCGGACGCTTCCAGGACCTGGCGAACCACGGCAGGCGAGAGATGGCGGTTTTGAAACCCCAGGGAGGTTTCCAGCGGGGCCGGAAGGCGGGTGTTGAGTTCAGCCGGCGTGCATCCCAGCACCCGGGACAGGTCCTGCACCCGGATCTCATAATCATTGGTATCGCTGCTGATCACCATCGCCGCTTTCGTTGCCGTTGCACCAGCGTACGCAAAAGCCATTCAAAGCCCTGCCACCGCTTTTCCTTATCAAGAATCGTTAGCCTTGCAGATTCCGGATAGCTTGTCAACCCTCCAACGATCCGGATTGTATGTTGTATCTTATTTGTAGAAAGTCGTTTATATCGTAGATGGCTGGTTGTTCTGCCGTTTGAGTTTCTCGGCCATATTGCAGCTTAATACGGTATCCAGGGAGATCTTCAGGCCTGGATCACCCGCCAGTAGTGTCTGCAACTTGTCTTTATCCCAGCACAGCAGGCGGGTTGATTCCCCGGCTTTGACGGTGGCGGAAGCCGTGGTTGCCGAGACAAAGCTCATTTCGCCGATAAAATCGCCCGGCTTCAGGGTGGTTATCAGTCGTTCGTTCTTCTCGACGCGGGCGGTTCCCCGGGAAATCAGCATCAGGGATGAGAGTCTTTCGTCCTCCCGTGCGAGAACGGATCCTACCGGCGTATCGTCCCAGCGTGCCACATTCAGGAGCCGTCGGAATTCCAAGGGTGACAGGTTCTTGAAAACGGTTGCGAACAGCTCGTTTTCCTCGGTGCCGAAATGCAAGGTGCGCTGTTCGCGGAAAAGGATCCAGATCTGGACCGTGTTAATTCCCACGAAACTGGCATCCCAGCCGATGCCCCACCAGAGGGGTTTGTCGGGCGCCACATACAGGTACACCATGTTGGCGATGCAGGCGATGATGGAGATCGTCCGCAGCCAGAAGATGTCCTTGACGAGGTAGGCCAGGGCGAACAGGACATTGGCCAGATTGACAAACACCCATGAGTACATCGGTTCGATCCCCTGTTGGTTCCGGCTTCCTTAACACACGATGGCCGGGGAAGCGAGCCAAGGTTTTGATCGTTCAATGGAGGGCGGTGCGCGGTCGCCGCCACCTGGCCTGGCTGGAGCCGGGGCGACCTCGCCCCGGTCCGGGTGACAGGCGGGGATTTTGACATGATGGACAGGATGGGGCCGGGAGATTGACGGGACGATATTTAAGCAGAAAAGAAGGCGCGCCTGATCCGCCATGGCCTTCCCGTCAGGGTGACGGGCAGCCGGCGGGCAGGACGGTTGCGGGTTCGTGCAGGGTGAACGGTGACGCCGCGGCAGCGGTTGTCTGTGCGGTGGTCCTTCGGAACCGCCGGACGGCTTCGCGGGGCGACATGCCGTGGATGGTCTTGAACGCCGCGGAAAAATGCGACAGCTGGGCAAATCCCAACCGACCGGCAATTTCCTTGGCTGACAACCGGCTGCCGGTGATCCACTCCATCGCCTCCGCCATGCGTCTGCGGATCCGGTATTGTTTGGGCGTCACGCCGAATGCCTTCACGAACAGGATGCGCAGGTGGTCGGGCGAATATCCGCATTCGGCGCTGAGGTCGTCCGTGGTCCGCGACTCCGCCGGATCGGCGTCGATCAACTGCTTGAGCCGGTCAGCCGGAGAAACCCCGCCATCCCCGCTGGTCTCGTCCATCATGTGGCGGAGCAGATTCAGGACGCCCAGTTCGGCGCGCAGGCGGTTCTTCGCCGTCGGCATCAGGAATGCGGTGCGGATACGTTCCAGTTCCAGCCGCCACCCGTCCAGCCGGCCGGCTTCCACCGGCACAAACAGTGGAACGGACAGCCACTCTCCGGCATGCCGGATCTCGGCGCGGTCCGGCAGGGCACCGGTACGCACATCGGCGCTGTCAAACAGGATGGCGTAATTCTCCCGCTGCTCATTGAACCGGAAATGGATCGGGGTTCCCTGCGGATTGAAATTCAACCCGGTGGCCCCGGCATCGATGCGGAACCCCGGCGACTCATGGAATTCCAGTCCCGACAGGAAGAAGCTGATCGTCGGGCACGGAACGCTGTAAGCCGTCTCCTGTGCCGCCCGGCAGACCACCACATGACGGATTTGAATCTCCATTTCACCATCTCGCTTTTTGATAACGAATCTCGGGAATCGGAACATCATAGCCGTTGCCCCGGCTGTTAACAACGGAATACAGTCACCGTCAGTTAAGCGTTTCTGTGTTTTACAACCATTCGGTATGGAGGCTTGATTGTCATGGCAAAGGCAAAAGAACCACAACGGGTTTTCGATACGAACAAGCGAATCCGGCTCGGGATCTGGGGATTGGGGCGCGGGATGAGTTTCTTCAATACCTGCAAGTTCCTCAACATCGATGTGGTGGCCGGGTGTGACTACAACGAGCATATGCGGGCCAATTTTCTCAAGGCGTGTCCCGGCGCCTACGTGACGGATAACGAGGATGATTTCCTGAAGCAGGATTTTGATGCCGTGCTGCTGGCCACTTTCTGTCTTGCCCACGGCCCGCATGCCATCAAGTGCCTGCAGGCGGGCAAGCATGTGCTGTCGGAAGTGACGTCGTTCTTCTCGATGGCCGAGGGTGTGAAACTGGTGGAAGAGGTGGAGAAGCGGAAGCTCGTGTACAACCTGGCTGAGAATTATCCCTTCTCCGCGGCGAACATGTGGCTGGCCAACCGCTGGCAGGAAGGCCTGTTCGGCAAGCTCATGTATGCCGAATACGAGTATGTCCACGAATGCCGCATGCTGGCCTACACCTACATTGACGGGATTCCGGTCAAGCCCGGCCACACGGTTCACAACTGGCGCAGCTGGTTCAATTTCCATTACTACTGCACGCATTCGCTTGGCCCGGTCATGGTCATCACCGGGACGCGGCCGACGATGGTGGAAACCTTCCCGTGCCGGAACCGGATTGCCGGATACCTGAGTGGTGCAGGCCGGGAATCGAACGGC
>MHBQ01000040.1 GCA_001803315.1 Lentisphaerae bacterium RIFOXYC12_FULL_60_16 | reverse complement strand
TGTCTAACAAGGAGGCCGTCACCTGAACCCCCATCACTTCACCGAGAAACAGGGTATGTGATCCAAGCGGTATCTCATGCCGCAAACGGCATTCGAGGCTTACAGGACATTCGGCAATACCCGGCACATCCACCGTCTTGGAGGGTAAGGGCGTCAAACCCAGTCGTTTGAATTTATCCACGTTGCGACCCGACCAGACACCGCAGGAATCCGTTGCGGCCGTCAATTCGATCGTCGGCACATTGACCACAAACGCCTTCCCCTGCCGGATCAGGTTGAATGAATACCGACTCGGTCGGACCGCGATTCCGAGCATGGGAGGTTCACTGCAAACGGTTCCGGCCCATGCCACGGTAATGATGTTCGGCTTTCCGCCCGGCGCCTGACAGGTCACCATCGACACCGGAAGGGGCGCCAGCATGGTCCCGGCCTTCCAAAGCACTTTTTGCGGTATCACACCCGACTGCCGTTTTCGATCCGGCTTATCAGCTTTTGATTGCATATCGATTCCCTGCTTGCGTTTGAAACACAACCTCCCGTCCCTCCCTGAGGACGGATTGACGACGGCTTGCACAAACGACGCGTGGCAAGCGCTTCGCCTCCCAGCGAATCCGACAAGGTTCACCGGCCAGACTTCGAATCTCAGCCTTGATTCCCCGTTTTGGATTCCATTCTGCCGACACGATAAAGCCGCCCCGCGCCGGCAACCCGCGAAATGCCGCCCGCTGGCGCTTCGGCCAGCAGGGAAACAGGCGGATGATCCCATCCTGGCTCTGCAACAGCATTTCCGTGGTTGCCGCCACGCCCAGGTAATTATCCTCCGGCACACGCCAGGCGTCCGGCGTCAGATGAATCCAATGCGTGGTGCGCGCATGCCCGGCCGGGAACCGTTCACGCAGGATGATCGAACGCGCCATGTCAAAGGCACCGGGCAACTGCATGCGGAGTGCCGGGATCGCGCACCACCAGTGATGGATCCAGATCACATCCGGATGCCATTTTTTCCACTGGTTGTCCTGCATGATCCGGCGCAAGGCGGGCGCCAGTCCTTCCGTCTCATCCCCTGCCACGGTCTCACCCGGAAACACCGTCCAGGCCGCCGCCACCGACTGGCCGGCATGCATCTGCCGGGGCCCCCGCCAGTTATCCGGGTTGTTGGGGATGTCGTTCTTGTCGGCATAAATCCAGTAACCGCCCTTCTCCAAACGGTCGACACGGACCGGCCGGATCTTCGACAAGCCCCACTCCCATCGCTTCCGCCACGCGGCATCCGTGTGGAGCACCTTCGACGCCTCGATGGCATACTGGAACGTGTTGCGGAAAAGGATCAGATCGATAAAGGGATCCCGGTTATGGACGAAGTCCTTGGTCCAGGGCGGTCCTTCCAGGTTGAGCGAGGGGTAGAGGTCCCCGCTTGCATCCAGGTATTTCTTCAGGTAGCGCCAGTAGAAACTGGCGGCTTCCTTGAAATACGGGTAGGCACGGTCGCGCAGGAAGGTACGGTCCCGGAAATACTCCCACCGCCACCAGAGGGGCTGCCCATGCCAGCCGGTCATACCCATGGCCCGGCCGCATTGGTTGGAACTTGCCTGGCGTTCCGGCCGCTGGTACGGAAAGATCATGTGGGGAGAATGGATACCCTTGAGACCGAACGTGATCTTCGCCAGGTGCCGGAAGCCGGGTTTCATGTGGTCCAGCCAGTCGGCGTAGCCGTCGATCCATTCCGGATGGTTGGTCGGCGCCGACGACAAAAACATCTTTTGCGTGTTCATGTTCACGGTGAAACACCCGTGCCATGGCGAGGCATCCCACGGTACAACATTCCCCACCAGTCCCGGTGCCATGGCACCCGGCCGTATCTGGCAGGCCAGGGCGAACAGGTTACGGTACCAGGTCTTCTCAAGCGCCTTGTCCGCCAGTTCAATCCCCGACCGATCCCAGAACCTGGACCACGACCGGGTTTGCGCCGCACGCGCTTGATCATACCCCTGTTTTCTACCATCCATGGCCAGTCGTCGCGCCCTGACCAGGCTGTTCTTCTTGCGCCGTAAGCCGGCGCCATCCCGGTCTGTCGCCACTCCAACGGATAGTTCAATCCTCGTGCCAGGCTGCAATTCACAGGACTGCCACAAGCGATAGGGATGGGCAACAATCGGCCGGGCACCCCGGTTTTTCCCGGGTTCCGGAAATGCCCCGGCAAGATGCCATTCAAAGGCCTTGGCACCGTATCCGGTAGGAATGCGCTGCGTCACCGTTCCACACGACTCGTTTTCCAAACGAACCCGTGGGGCCGGAATCGTGGCGTCGATGCTGTCCGGCATCTTCTCAATGCAGATTCGGACGGAACCCAACATCCGTTCCTGTCCGAGCCGCACCCGCACCGTGTTGGTGTCGCGATCGACAAATGCCTCGACCCGCAACAACCCGGTCCCATGCCAGCCGAATTCCATCTCAAATTCGGACGTCACAACACCGTTGCGAATGTCGAGCACCGTGCGGATTTTCGTCGAGTTGGTTCCGGCATGCAGTATCCGTATCCGGCCGGCCGGTTTCGGACAGGGAAATACATGCTTGTCATTCCCGGAATTACGGTCGACGTAGCGCAGGCCTTTCGGTGGTTGCCGGTCGAACACCGGCTTGCCGGAATAGGCTCCCCCTTCCAGGCGGAATCCGTACTCCTTCGACATCCGGATCAGGTCATCCTGGGTCACAACCCCGTCCTTGGCCACGTGATCGAACCGGGCATCCCAGATGTCGTTCTTGGCCAGATGCAGGCGAAATTCATCCTGAAAAACCTGGACCAGGGCACCAAGATCCCCGTTCCCGATTGCCGGGGCTTCCTGGATATTGTTCACCGGCCCGTCAATAACCAGCGCATGGTCAATGGAAACAGCAGGTGATGATTTCATAAGGGTTCATTCCCCAAAAGGTATCGTTTCTATCCACACCGTCATAAATTGTTATCAGGTAGTGATAGACCGACGTTGCACCCTCGCGGTCTTACGCAGTGCCAAAGCGGCAGCCAACGCATGGGTCCGATCATAGAACATTGCCGCATCCCCTTTCAACGAGATTCCAGGAAACGCCTACCAGGAAGCACGGTATAATGAATGGTTATCGCGTTCTGACCCCGATCCTTGATAGGGTCCTTCCATGACTTTCAACGATTTGGGAATTACACCGGCACTGGTCGCTGCCCTGGCAAAACAGAACATCACCGCCCCAACGGCCATTCAGGCGGCTGCATGTCCACTGCTTCTGGAGGGCAAGGACGTCTATATCCGGTCGGAAACCGGCACCGGAAAAACCCTGGCTTATCTCCTCCCCCTCTTTTGCCGTATTGATCCCGCTCTGGCAGCCACGCAGGTGATGATCCTCGCGCCGACGCATGAGTTGGCAATCCAGATTCAGCGGCAGTCGTGCGATCTTGCACAAAACGCGGCCCTGGCCATCCGCACACTCCTCCTCATTGGCGGTACCGCCATGGACCGGCAACTCGACAAGCTTAAGAAAAAGCCGCAGGTCGTAGTCGGATCCCCCGGCCGCCTGCGTGAACTTATCGCCTTAGGCAAACTGAAAACCCGCGCAATCACCTGCGTCGTGATCGATGAGGCAGACCAGTTGCTCACCACCGAAAGTGTCGAGTCAGTCCGCACGATCCTCAGCGCGATACCGGCCGGGCGACAACTTGTCTTTGCCTCCGCCACCGAACAGACGGAGTGCGCGAGCGTCGTCACCCAACTCGCACCACACGTGGTAAGACTCAACACCGGGACCCAACCCGTGAATGCAAACATCGCCCACAGCTATCTCGTCTGCGAAGAACGCGACAAGCCGGATGTACTCCGCAAGGCGCTGCACGCCATGGCGCCGGAACGTGCGATCGTCTTCGTGCACCGCGACGGCACCGCCGAAACCGTCGCTGCAAAACTCGCCCACCACAAGATCCCCGTGGCAGACCTGCATGGCGCTTTCGCAAAAAGCGAACGCAAGCAGTCCATGGACGATTTCCGTGCGGGTCGTGTCCGCGTCCTCATCGCCACCGATCTCGCCGCCCGCGGCCTCGACATCCAGGGCGTCACCCATATTTTCAACCTCGATGCGCCGTCACAAAGCCAGGCATACCTGCACCGCGTCGGCCGGACCGCCCGCGCCGGGGCGAAGGGATACGCCGTCTCATTGCTGACCGAGCAGGAAGTCCGGCTCGTCCGCCGGTACGAAACTGAACTCGGGATCACCATCACGCCAATCCTCCTGCGCGATGGCCGTGTCTGTACCCGCGATGAAGTCATCAACCATCCGTAGGCCTTGGGCAAACCACTACGTGCTTGCGTTTGAATAACCGTCCACTAATGATCCGTGCGTTTCAGGTTGCAACCATCAGTGAAGGAGACAAGCGGCCATGACACTCTCGCGTTGGACACCCACAGGGCTTAGCGGCGGTGGCGCTACGGAAACTCCAACCTTTTCCCCCCACGATCCCAACCATATCCTCTTGAACTGCGATATGAGCTGTGCCTTCCAAACGAAGGACGCGGGACACACCTGGACGATGTTCCACTGGTCGAACATGCTCGGAAACCCCTTCTGTGCCGGAGTATTCCATCCGCAGAACCCTAAAATCGTCTATGCTGCCTACGGATACCCATCCACCCTGCGCATCAGCCGTGATGGTGGGAATACCTTCGTCCCGCATGGCGAGGGATTACCCGGCAACCTGCGGCAGATCCTGATCGATTCAGCCCAACCGGATCTCATGCTGGCTGCCACAGAAACCGAAGTTTTCCGTTCGTTCGATGCCGGAACCCACTGGGCACGGGTGGCGAAAACGGTTGGAACGGTGACGGGACTTCATATTGATCTGACCAGTTCAATGAAACAACGCCGCATCTTCCTTGCCACCCGGGAAGCCTTCTACCGTTCGACCAACAACGGCAACACATGGACCCAGTCCGGAGCAGGACTGCCCCTTTTGCCGGTCCGTGCATTTACCGCCGGATCCCGGGCTGACTCCAAGATCTGCCGGCTCTATGCATGGTTGGACACCGCATCCGCCGACGGAACCAGCCAGGGGGTTCTTTATCGTTCATCCAACGGCGGAACCTCCTGGGAACAGGCGTCAAAACTGCCGGTGCCGAAGGGTGAAGCGGAACAACACCGGTATCTGCTGACCACGGACGTACGGCCCGACACCCTGTATGCCGTCCAGCCGGCCCGCAGTAATGAACCATTTGTCCATCGCAGTGATGATGCCGGTTCGACCTGGCATCCCGTCATGTTCGGTAACAAACGTCAACCATCCTTCAACCTGGGCATGAACCATACCGCCACCTATTTCAACGCCCTTGCCGGATGGACCATCACCGCCGCCGGAATCTGCCCCACCAACCCTGATATCGTGCTGGTCTCTGACTATTGCACCCCCTATCTGACGCAAGACGGCGGGAAAACATGGAAGAATCTCGATATCCACCATGCCCCCGACCAGGGAAAGCCGGCCAACGGACACCGATGGCTGAACAACGGGCTCACCAACACCACGACCTGGAATTATTACGTGGACCCGTTCGAGCATAACCGTCATTACATCTGCTATACGGATCTCGGGTTTGCGCGTTCCGAGGATGCCGGAAAATCCTGGATGTGGGTCCGCGACATGGGGCCCAACACCTTCGAGTTGGCCTTCGATCCGGAAGTTCCAGGCCGCATATGGGCCGCCTTCTCCGAAGTACACGACATCCCCAACAACAATATCGTCACCGGGGGACACCGGTGTATGGGCTATGGCATCGTGGGCATGTCCAACGATTTCGGAGCGACATGGAGCGATCCAACACTCGGCGTTCCCATCAACGACGAACGCTGGTACGGTTCCCATCGTCGGCCAAATGGAACCCTCTGCGGCGGATTACCCCAAACCCCCATCACATCGGTTTTTCTCGACCCCACCAGCCCCCGTGACCGGAGGTGCCTGTATGCGTCCGCCTGGGAACACGGCGTGTACCGTTCCGACGATTCAGGCAAAACGTGGACATCGATCAGCAACGGACTGGGCGCCCCCGGCGTCAATATGCGCGTCTGCCGCGTCCGCTTGCATGCGGATGGCACGTTATTCTGCCTGGTAACCGGAAAACTGCGTGACCATTGGCTGATGCCCGAAGGGGTCGGGCTGTATGCATCGACCGATCATGGTGTCTCCTGGCACAACATCACAAGCCCTCTCGATGTCCGCTGGCTGACGGATTTCGAAGTCGATCCCCGCGACAGCCGTGCCATCTACCTGGCCGTTTGTGACGACCCCTCCCGCGGACTTAAGGAAGGTGGGTTGTACAAAACCCTGGACCGTGGACAAGGTTGGGAACGGCTGGTTCGCTACAGCGCCCTGCACTTCAGCGCATCAATCCATCCCCGCAACCCGGACTGGATCTACCTCACGCTGAACTACAATGAAGGCAAAGCCTCCCCATTATGGTTAAGCAAGGATGCCGGCAAAACCTGGAAACCTTTTGAGGATTACCCGTTCTGCAGCGCCCACCGGGTCCATGTCGACCCCGTCCACCAGGACCGTATCTACGTGACCGGCTACGGCGGCAGCGCCTGGGTCGGCCCACTTGAACCCTGATCAGGATTCATCCTTCCAAAGGAAGACGCGAGCCAGAACGGATCCGTTCCATCGCCGTCTCGGACAACGGATGTGTCGGACAGGAACCCGTTTGTGCCCGTCGGATCATCGAACCGAGCAGGTAACGTGCTTCTGGCAATCTCCAATCGAGATTCAACGCCGTGAAGATAAAAGCCCCCCGGCCATACGACCGTTCCAGGAGATAACCCAGCGGACGGCAGACCGGGTAACGATGAATGACCCGTATGACAGGATCCGCGTCATCCAGCCCCAGCGGTTCCAAGTCAAGCGGCGGCGCCGGATCGATCATCCGGAAGAATTGCCAATCGGCAAACCCATCATGGGGAAACTCCCCGAGCAGGGGATGTGCGGTGATGACAGTTCCATTCTGACCATCCTCATAGGGACCATAGTTTGCGGGGGGCGTGAAGAAGTATTTCACATACCCGAAATTCGGGCCATGCGGACGCACCAGTCCCTCTCCCGCGGCAATGATCGCCCATCCCCCGTCCTGGACATGCTCCACCACCGCGTCGTCCACCCGTTCTGTCAACCAGACCCGCGCGTCGGAACGGAATTCCTGAGCAGGCGAAGGCAGGGACTTGAGCCAGCCGGTGCGGGGAGAATCCTGATGGATGGTGGCAGCGTCAGGCCAATTTTCACCCCGGGGAAAGATCCACAACGGCCATTCGTTGCGTATCCTCGATCCATCCGCATCCATCCACGCTTCCAGCATGACGTGGGAGGGACACTCCAACGCAGGCAGGACAACGCTCAGGGTCCCTGCCGGGCAGGTGGTATACGGCTTATGATCCCATTCCAACCGGCCGCCGGCATACACACGGGCGTCATCCTTCAACCGCCACTGTAAAGCACCCTGGGTCAACGGCGGATGGTGGTAATCCGAAACCGCCAACTGGCAGGAAAACACGTCACCGGCAACCAGCACCCGGTCCTCGAAGTTCACATGGGCAAGCAGTACGGTATCGCCGTTGGTCTGCAACCAGGTCTCCACCGATGCCAGTTTCGGCTCGTAAAACTCGTTGATGATCCCCTGTGGCGATGGATTGGTATCCATGGCATTGAAATGACAGATTCCAGCCAGTTCCGGGTGATCCCGGCGGCACGCTTCCATCTTGGCCTTGGCCTCGATGAACTGGAGTTGCTGACTGGTCCGGGCATAGGTTCCGAGCAAGGCTTCCTGTCCACGGGCCCGGGCGGCCGTGCGTGCAATCTCCACGGCATACGGGCGGATTGCCCCGGCAAGATACCGGTCGGTCAATCGGATGTCGGGATAACTGCTCCACCAGCGGAATTCATGCTCGATCAAGGGTTTATCGAACGTCGCCCGTTGTTCGGGTTTAAACGAATCGATATTGTGGTTGATGAAATCACCCGGCAGATCCGGGTTATAGCCCCCGTCGGTCCATATCACGAAGGCGGACGGCTTGATTGCGCGGGTATCATGATGGCACTGCCAGGCAATCCGCCGGAAATCCGTATCGTCACAGATCTCATTGCTCATGCAGTACAAGTTGGCCGAGGGATGATTGACATCGCGCAACACCACGGCATCCCATTGGCGCTTGAGGCTGGGATAATGATCCGGTGTCGGTTTCGGCCACTGGTAGACATGCTGGTTGGTATGCCCTCCCCATGCGCCCAGCATGCCCATCTCACTCTGGATCAACAGGCCGACCTCATCGGCGATATCATAATATTCCGGGCCATAAACGTACGACTGGCAGCGTACATAATTGTATCCGTAATCCCGCAACGCCCGCAGCTTCCGGCGCCAGCGGTCACGGTCCGTATCCGGACACCCGGTCTCGGGGCAGGATAGGAAATCGCCGGTCCCCCGCAGGTAATAGGGTTCGCCGTTGATCAGGAATTGACGTCCCCGGGTTGACAGCTTCACGAAACCGATACGTTCGGTCATCGCATCCATGACGAGACCATCATGAAGTAAACGAACATCCACTTCATACAGGGCCGGAGAATCGGGACTCCAACGTTGCGGATCGGGCACCGCTATCTCATGACAAACCGTTTGCTGATCCACGGGAATCGATGTTTCTGCACACACGTCACGCTGGCCTGCTTGACGCACCCGGACATGCAGGGTCGGCTGATCGGAT
>MHBQ01000039.1 GCA_001803315.1 Lentisphaerae bacterium RIFOXYC12_FULL_60_16 | reverse complement strand
TTCAAGTGGTAGTTATTTCACATTTTCATGTGTCGGTCCTCCTACCGGGGACTTGCACCCCATTTACAACGCGCCCATGCTGGGCGCACACAACGGCGTCGTCCGCACGCGGTGACCCGCGCCGGACACGCCGGGAGTTCGCCAGTGAAAGAAAGGATATTTAGTAATGGCAGGTCTTACGTTTCTGATAATTTTTCTCGTACTGATGGTTTTGGTGGCGATTGTGCCTCAACTGCTTCGCAGATGGCACATTCCTGCCGTTGTCGCCATAATGCTTACTGGCATTGTGATCGGCCCCAATTCACTGGACTTGATCAGACATCTGAACCGCTTTCTTGGGCGCGGTTATCCGACCGAGCAGATTTATGTCGTGTTGGATGCGCTCGGGCTGCTCGGGTTGATTTTTCTTATGGCCTTGGCGGGAATGGAGGTCAACATCCGGATTGTTAAATCCGAGAAACGGGCGGTCGGCTGGTTGAGCTTTCTCACCTTTGTCATTCCTGCCACTGCCGGCTTTGCTGTATACGCATTGTTTGAGCCCTCAGACACCATAGGCAAATGGGTTTTTGCCTCGCTTTTCGCTTCACACTCGGTCGGCATCGTGTTTCCAGTCATTCGTGAACTCAGAGTTACCCACACCCGCTTCGGCGTGGCTGTCCTGGCATCAACAGTCATTACGGATATTGCCAGTTTGGTTCTGTTGGCGATCTGTATCCAATTCAAACGCCATGCCATTCCGGGCCGAGTCGCCGGAAGCATTTCGATCTTCGACCATATCGGCCCCGAAGTTTTAGGGAAATGGTTTCCAGTTCTCTTTTTAGCAGTCATAGCCTCTTTCATTGCATTGTCTCTTTGGCTTCTGCCCAAAGCCATGAGGCGGGTTCTTTCCCGTTTTCATCCCAATGACGATGCGCGTATAGCCTTCTTTCTAGCAGGGCTGCTGGCTATCGTCTTTATCGGCGAACTGATCGGCATAAGCATTATCGTGAGCGCTTTCGTTGCAGGCATGGCCATGGTCGAGGTTCGGGCGTTTCAGGAGCAAGGTCACGTACTTCATCGCAAGATAGAAGGGATCGGCTACGGCTTTGTCATTCCGTTTCTTTTTCTTACCATTGGAATGAAGACCGACCTTCGCATTCTATTGTCAGCATGGGAAAATGCGGCGATTGTCGGTGCGACGTTGTTTGGCTTGATAATAAGCAAGGTTGCCTCCGGCTGGCTGGCGATGCGCCTGTCCGGGTTCGGAAACAAGAAAGGTCTTTGTGCAGGGTTGATGACCGTGCCCCAGTTGTCGGCCACACTGGCTGCCGCAGCCGTAGCCTTGCAACTTCAAATGATCAGTGCGACGTTTTTCAATGCAATAGTTTGTCTTTCTGTTCTGACGACCGTCCCGGTGCCCACATTGGTAAAGATATTGATTGTGAAAGGGAAGATTCAATTTACCCAGGCAGACGAGCAAATTGCTGGCTTGGTACCAGAGGAAGATGTTGATGAAGACACGATATGATCTGGAAATGATGAAAATCGGCTAATCGGGTCCCCGTGACTGACTGAGGGTCACTCAGCCAGCCACGAGTCCCACACCACCTGGCATGCGGGTCCGCACCAGGCGGTTCCGGTCAGACGGTCAGCGGAATCACGGGGTCAGACCGCAGAATACAGAAGAGTGGTGAGGCTGAGCGTGTAGGAGTGGTAGTCTCTGGGGCATGGCGAGGAAACTCAGTGCCCACCGAGGACAGACAAACTATCGCCCCCATCGGCTGATCAACGCCCTTCTCGCCCCTGATGGGTAATTCCTGGACCAGCGATTGCCCGTCCGTTACCGCAACCCCGATTCACCGGCACCTTGCATGCCGGTTTTCTCAACCCGCAGAAACGGGATCACACCTTGCGGAAACTGGCGGCAACCAGCCGCGACAGTTCTCCGCGCGGATCCTCCGCCATTTTCCGTGTGACGGTGAACCGCATCTGGCCGGTATTGCCGCTGATCAGCTTGAGCCCGTATTCGAAGTCCCGGAAATGATCCCGGCAGAAGTCGGCAACCGGCCGTTTGCCGGCTTCAGCAAGCGAAACGACATACTCGGCCGTTTCACGCCTGAACACCAGCTGGATGCCGTGCTCCGACTGGAAGGCGCCGGCATATTGATGCACAGTGTCCAGGCGCTGGTCACGGCGCTGGATATCATTTTCCTCCAGGCAGGCGGCCAGGGCCTTCAACGGTTCCTCCACCAGCGCCGGCGTAACCACGAGGGAACTCGCCGAGGAGGACGGCAGTTCAAATTTGAAATCCCGGAACAGCCGTTCCAGCACGGTCATCAAGCCCCGCGCCCCGGTTTTTTCCGACGCGGCGGAACGGGCAATGGCCGCTACCGCCTCCGGCTCAACCTGCAGCTCGATCCCGTATCCTGTAAAATCATCCGTGTACTGGTTGAGAATGCTGCCTTCCGACTTCAACAGGATGGTCTGTAAATCCTCCATCGTAAGCGCATCACACACCACCCGGACCGGCAGACGTCCGATGAACTCCGGCTCGAATCCGTAATCGATGAAATCCTGGGTCCTGGCCTGCCGCAGGTATTCGCCTTCATCCCCTTCCGGAGCCTCCCGTTCGGAAAATCCGATCCGGCTGTTGCGCACCCGGGCACGGACCTTCTCAGCCAACGGACCGAATGCGCCGCTGGCAATGAACAGGATGTGGCGCGTATTGATGGTGCGCCGGCCGGAGTCCCGTCCCCGCTGCATATCCATGATCGCCCGCATCTGGCCGATGAGATCGGTCTGGCTGAAGAGATTGACATCCATCTCCTCCATGAGCTTGAGCAGGTTCACCTGGACCCCACGGCCCGACACGTCACGCCCGCCGGCCCCCGACTGCCCGGCGATCTTGTCGATCTCGTCCAGGTAGACGATCCCGTACTGGGCCAGGTTCACATCCCCGTTGGCCGCCTGCACCAGGTCCCGCACCAGATCCTCCACATCGCGCCCGACATATCCGGTCTCACTGAACTTGGTGGCATCCGCCTTGACGAACGGCACCCCGATCAACTGCGCGAGACAACGGACCAGATAGGTTTTGCCCACACCGGTGGGACCAAGCATCAGGATGTTATGTTTGGAATAATCGCGCTGGGCGACATCCGGATTTTCCAGGCACCGCCGCACATGGTTGTAGTGATCGCACACCGCCACGGCGAGCACCTTCTTCGCATCGTCCTGCCGGATCACAAACCGGGCGAGATAGTCGCAAATATCACGGGGTTTCAGACGAAAATCACGGATCCGGCGCAGGCGGTCCTCGGCGGCCGCATCCTCGGCGGCGGACGCTGCAGCCGGTGCGGCTTCAGCCGCCTGCGGGACGCCGGTAAACGACAGGTTGGCAGCCCGGAACATCTCCTTGATCTGTTCCTCCAGGCTGGGGGTTGATTCAGGCTTGGACGCCTCATCCGATTTTGACATGTCGCTGCTCCGAAAAACCAACGGCCGCATTCCTTCACGGAGTGCGGCCGTTGGTTTAAAACTCACAACTACTGGATTCGCCGTCCTACTTGCTCAGGACCGCATCCTTCGCCGCCTTGGCAATACGGAACTTCAGGACGGTCTTGGCCGGGATCTGAATGGTCTGACCGGTCGCCGGGTTGCGTCCCGCGCGAGCCTTCCGACGGACCTTCACCAGCTTGCCGAGCCCGGGAATCATGAATCCGTTCGGGGCGCCTTTGTAAGCCATCGCCACGAGGGCTTCAATCGCTGCCTTCGCCTGCTTCTTGCTGATCTCTACCGCATCCGCCACGCCCGCCACGATCTCGCTCTTGCTCATCGGTTTGCCCATTGCATTAATCTCCTTGTTACGGTTTTTGGTTCGCCCAAAAATCACGTATTAGCGGGGAAAATAGATGTTTTCCGTTTGGATAGCAACAACGTTTTACGCGTTTTATTGGACTTTTTTAACACACCACCGGCATCACCCATGGCAGACACCACGCCGGAGCTGCATTGTTACTTGTCATCAACATCCCATCCGGTATCATGGGGGCATCCTTCCACAAGGAGCGATGATCATGCCCATCTACGAATACGAAGCCCGGGATCCCGCCAGCGGATGCACGCTGTGCAAACACCCTTTTGAACGAATCCAACGCCTGTCCGATCCACCGCTAACCCGCTGCCCGCAATGCGATAAGGACGTGATACGCCTGATCTCCGCCCCCGCCGTCGGCGCGTCCAAATCGTCATTCAACGATCGCGCCAAGAAAGCCGGATTCCACCAACTCAAAAAGGTGGGCAAAGGCGAATACGAGAAAACCTTTTAAGCGATCGTCCCCTCCCGGTCGCGGTACATCTGCCAGAACAGGATCCAGGGATCGATGGTATAGGCTTCGCCATATTCCCGTACTTCAAAACCGAAATGCGTATGCTCGCGGTAACAGACCGACACGCCCGCGCTGTCGGCATATTGCAGGCCGGCCGGCAATGGCGTGTGCTCAGGCACCAGCAACCGGATCACATGGGCGGATTTCAGGATCCAAGTCGACCCGTCTTCCCAGGTTCTGCTCCCCTGCCAGCGATTGTTGGAATCGCCACGGGCCTTGACGTCAACCAACCCGTGGTCATCAAACGCGATGGGGGTCCAGAGCGGCGTACCGGCCGGATGATTGATATCCAGCCCGCCATGTGCCACGTGGCCGTCATACGGCCCCATCCAGCAATCCTCCCCCCGGTAACAATCGGTGATGCGTAATCCGCCCGCAGGCAGGGGACACCACGGGTGGAGCGGTGTCGGGCAAATCCGCCGGGTGGCGTCCTGTACGGCAAACCGGGCCCGTTTCCGCGGCCGGCAGGCCCCATGCGTCTCTTCCATGATCTGGAAGATCTCATCCACCGCATCGAACCATATCCGCAGGCCGTTGAATACCCACGGCTCGTAAAAACTGTCCTGCAGTCCCACGAACCGGTTCAACTGCAGTTCCGCACCATCCACATTCAGCCGGCACCAGAACCGATAGGCGCCCTGCGCCGCCATCGGCATGATTCCACTGGCGCCGTAAATCTCGGACAACCGGCAGGCACAGGTCTGCTCCAGTCGTATCCGGTGGACCACCCCATCCACCGTGGAGAACCGCCATTCATCACCGGGATCCATTTCCACTACGGTCAGGGTTGATTTTGCCGTTCGCTCGATTTGCATACCCGGTCCTTATATGCGCCCCGTCGTGCGCTTAGCCGTCGACATGCCCGGACGGCACCAGCACGTTCAACACCTTCGGATGCACCTCCACCACCACCCGTGCCCCCGCCTCCGCTACCTCCCCGTCGATCTGGATGGCGGCCGGATATTCGCGTTCAACCACCAGCCGGCGAAACCGGTGGGAAATGACTTCCGGCAACCGGTTCACCGTCCCATCGAACAACCGCCCGAGGTTGACCGCCAGCTTCAGCGCATCCTGCCGGAGCGCCACCACGAGTTCCAGCTGGCCGTCATCCTCACGGGCATGCGGGGCAATCCGTGCCCCGCCCCCGTACTGCGTGAGGTTGGCCACCGTCAACACCAGGGGGTGGACGAACCGCTCCTGACGTTCACCATCCAGTTCAACGCGTATGATTTGCGGCTCATAGTCCAGCAATCCCTGGAACCCGGCAAAAATATACGGAATGACCCCGCGTACCGGTGACCGCTGGAACGCATTCGCGATCGAGGCATCCCACGCCATGCTGCACGTCACCAGGAACGGCACCCCATCCACGGTGCCCACATCGATCCGGCGGACCGCACCCCCGGCCAGGGCCTCCACGGCGCGTTTGGGATCCAGCGGAATGTTGAAATGGCGGGCAAACCCGTTGCCGCTGTCGGCGGGAATCACGCCCAGGATGGCATCGGATCCGATCAGTTCACGACCCACGGAATTGACCGTCCCGTCCCCACCGGCCACCAGCACAACCTGAACGCCATCCGCCAGCGCCTGCCGGGCCTTGACGGCGCCATCCGCGATGGAACGACTGAACTGGTAGCTCACGGAACATCCGGGAAGATCCCAGTATTTGTCGACACCTGCACGCAGGGACCGGAATGGAATCCCGAGACCGGATTTCGGGTTGACCAATACCAGCACCTTGCGCCAGGGGCCCCTCACCGGGATCGCACCGCGTGGTTCCTTCACGGGCATCGCCTTCCCTTCGTCCCCCAACCGCCGGTCTGATTACCGGCGTACGGTCCGGGCCCGCAATTCGCCCGGCCGGATACCAGTCATCCGCAGGGTCGCGGCCAGATCCTGTTCCGTTTCACTGCCGATCACCGGCTGGCGTTGCCCCAGCCGTTTCGCCAGGTCCAACGCCAAGGTCAGCGCCAGGCTGCAATTCCGGACAAACGCCTTGCGGCACTCGATCGAACGCGCCGGGTCCGCCTCCGTGCGCAGCATGTGGCAATCGTATTCCACCACGCCTTTCCATCCCATGGCTTCCAGCACCCAGAACAATTGCACGGTTTCCTTGAGGCCTTCCGGCCCCACCAGCGGCGGGAAGTCATTGTCGAACTGCGCCTTGATCTGGCTCCCAAAATGCAGGAAGAACAACTTCTTGAGGCTGACCAGGTAACCGAGCGTATGGACACCGTTCAACAGGGCCATGCTCTCATGCTGGAGCAGTTCCGGATTGACCCCCCAGAAATCCGGATGCTTCAGCCGCCCGCAAATGAACCCCGCGGCATGCCCGGCCGTGGGCAGGAACATGTGCCCACGCGGTTCGTTCGGCTTGGGCTCGATCGTGGCGCCGCGGTAATTGCGGAACCGCTTGGCTCGGATATAGTCCACCACATGATCCAGGCCTTCCGCCAGCCATCCGTAAACGTGCTTCCAGTCCACCGAGACCGGCACTTCAAACCCATCCCGTGCCACCCAGTACGTATAGTGTCGGGCGCCCAGCAACGCTCCGATCCGGAGCGTCCGCTCCACTTTCAACCGTGCCAGTTTCCGGATCGCGGGATCCGGATTGGTCAGACCGCCCCGGCGGAACAACGGATTGCCGTGCAGGCTGCAGGTGGCCGTATTGATCGACAAGCCGGCCCGGCGCAGGATGGTCCGGATCCGGCGCAAGGTGGCATACACGGGACTGCGCGGATCGAGATCATCTTCGGGCAGGTCCGGATTCCAGGGCACCAGGTCATCATCATGGAAGCTGGTGGCTTCAATCCATCCCTCGTCCGCCATGTCCGACAGGATCCCGGCCACCTGGATGGAATCGATTTTCGGCAGCACCGCGCTGCCGAACGGATCTCCCAGGGGATTCCCCACACACCAGAAAGGCATCGATCGGACAGTGACCGGACCCCGGTTAAACGGCTTTCGCTTCATGACCTTCATCCTCTCTTTTCTTTCCCCTGCCATACACCATGACACCCGACACCACCAGATAGAGGGTCAGGGCCATCAACACCACGGTAGCCGACAACAAGGTCCGATTCGCATCAAGCCTGAACTTCGTGAACAGCATCACCAGGCTGGCAACCGTGGTGGCCAGCATGAATACCGCCGGAACCAGTACGTACCACGCACGCCGGCCCTGCCGGATCAGCCACAGGGTGCCCAATCCCAGCACGAAGGCCGCCAGCAACTGGTTGGCGGTCGCAAAGATCGCCCACAGGGCCAGGATGCCGCCGGAAAACGCAAACCACAGGGTCAGGCCAACCGCCAAGGCGGAATTGACCCAGTAGTGGCCCAGTATGCGGGCGGGCAGACTACCGGCCGGCAGGTGCCCTCCCACCGTCGCCACCATCCCGGCCGGCAACCCGTCTGAACCGGACATTTCGGAACCGGCCCTTAAACAGCCATCTTCCGGCAGGCCGAACAACGCCTTCCAGACTTCTTCCAGCAGATACCGCATCAATCGTACGGCCGTATCCAGCGTAGTGACCAGAAACCCTTCCAACAGGATCATGCCGCCCACGGCGCCAGCCGCCACGGGTATGCCAAATGCCCGATGAACCGCCTGCCCGACCGCAGCGGCAAATCCCAGAATGGGATTGGATTTCCCGATTGCACCCGGGATCAGCGCCGGATGCACATCCGCCAGATAATGCGCCCGGTCCAGTCCCACCAGCAGGACCGCCACCACACACACCGCCAGGAAGCTTTCCAACAGCATGCCGCCATATCCCACACGCCGTATCGCCGATTCGTTCTGGATTTGCTTACAGGTGGTCCCACCCGCACACAGGCTGTGAAACCCGCTGACCGCACCACAGGCTATCGTGATGAACAACATCGGCCACCAGGGACCGATGGCCTGCCGGCCGGACTCCAGATCCATCACCGGTATACCCGCGACAGCGGCTCCCCCCCGCAGGGACGCCACCACCAGGGTAACGACCAGTGCCGTCAACCCGACATACAGGATGTGCACATTGATGAAATCCCGGCTTTGCAGGAACATCCACACCGGCAATCCCGCCGCCACCAGGACATACCCGGCCAGGCACCATTTCCAGACCGTCGGGGTGAATACCACCGGCCATCGAAACCCGATGCTGATGCTGACGGCACAAATGGCCAGCGCCAGCAACGAGCATTTCCAGACGGCTACCTGCCGGCGTATGTACAGCCATCCGACCAGCGGCGCCAGGATGGTGATTACGATCACGCTGGTCGAGGCAATCCCGCCGATCACCACGTGGGGGACACCCGCCAGGTCGATCACCCGGAACCAGGTCTGCTCCGGCGTCAACCCGATGCGGTCAAACGGCAACATACTGACCAACGCCTGGGCGGATAAATTAAGAAATGTCGCGCATACCAGCGCCAACGTCAGCACAAGGAACAACACCAGCGCCACGAATGGCCCTCGTCCCAGCAGCTGCCGGGCCACCGTGGCAACCGAACAACCGCCGGCCCGGACCGCCATGAAGGTGGCCAGGTAATCATGCACGGCGCCAACCAGCAAACCGCCCACCAGGATCCAGATCAGGGCCGGCAACCAGCCGTAACAGAGGGCGATCACCGGGCCAATGATGGGTCCCGCCCCGGCAATCGACGCAAAATGATGCGCAAACACCACCCCCGTGGGGGTCGGAACAAAATCCCGCCCGTCATTCCGGCTGACGGCCGGCGTAACCCGGTCCGCCACCTCCCCCCACCATCGTCCCAACAGACGTGAATATCCCCACCCACCAAACCCCAGGATCAGCGCCGATAGCAGGATGATTGCCAGCACGGTCATGGTTCTACCCCTCCCGACCCACGCATCGGCGTCAACCGTAACGTCCTTCGATGTATTCCGCCGTGCGGGGGTCCTTCGGATTGACAAACAAATCCTCGGTGCGACTGTGTTCCACCAGTTCGCCCATCAGCATGAATATGCATTCGTCGCTGACCCGGCGGGCCTGGGCCATGTTGTGCGTCACCACCACCAGGGCATACCGCCCCGCCAGGCTCACCATGAGCTCTTCAACGCCCCGCGTGGCATCCGTATCCAGCGCGGAACAGGGCTCATCCATCAGGATAACCTCCGGTTTCAACGGAAGCAGCCGCGCGATGCAGAGTTTCTGCTGCTGCTCGAGCTGAAGCCCGGTCGCCCGGTCACGCAGCCGATCCTTCAAACTGTCCCAGAGATCAACACTCCGGAGTGCTTCCTCCACCGCCTGGTCAAGCCGAGCCCGCTTCAATTCCGACCGATCACGGTGGATGCGAAGCCCGAACACCACGTTCTCATAAATCGATATCGGCAGGGGGTTCGGACGCTGAAACACCAAGCCCACCGCTTTCCGAAGCTCAACCAGGGAAACCTGAGGGTCGTAAAGATTCTGCCCCAACACCCGGACATCACCCGTGGTCCGTACATTGCCATACCGCTCGTTGACCCGGTTGAAACAGCGAAGCAAGGTGGTTTTCCCACACCCGGATGGTCCAATCAGCGACGTGATGCGGCCCCGGCGAATCCGGGCGTTGATATGCTTCAACGCCTGGAACGATCCGTACCAGAGATTCAGGTCCAGCGTCTCAATGCAATATTCCGAGGATTCCGTCATCCAAAAAGCCCATTGATGTATTCATACGTCTTTCGGCTCGCCGGTGAATCCGAGAACAGGACTTCGGTCTGATCCAGTTCCACCAGTTCCCCGTTATAAAAAAATGCCGTCCGGTCCGCCAACCGCCTGGACTGCTGGACCAGGTTGGTCACCAAAATGATGGACATCTTCGCCTTCAACGACTTGAGGACATCCTCAATTCGCATGGTGGTCACCGGATCAATCGCAATGGAAAACTCATCCAGGCAGAGGACATCCGGCTTGTGGGACAGGGCGCGCGCAATCGTCAAGCGCTGTTGCTGGCCGCCGGACAGTTTGGTTCCCAGCATGTGGAGCCGGTCCTTGACCTCGTCCCAGAGCGCAGCCTGCCGCAGACATTCCTCGACCGTCTCCCCCAGCTGATGCCTGTCCCGGACACCCGCCATGCGGGGCGCAAACGCCACGTTATCAAATATCGTCATGGGCAACCCGACGGGAAGCGGAGAAACCATGCCCACCCGCCGGCGAAGGGCATACACATCGGACATTGACCGGATATCCTCCCCGTCAATGCAGACCGTCCCCTCGTACCGGGCTTCCGGGATAAACTCCAGCGTCCGGTTGATGACCCGGAGCAGACTGCTCTTGCCGGAATGCGCGGGACCAATAATTCCCAGGATCTCGTTGGACCGGACGTCCAGCGAGACACCATGCAGGATCTCCTTGGATCCATAGCGGATCCGGAGATTGCGGATATCAACCCGTGGAATTGCAGTCACCATTTCTTCCTCGATCGAAGCCATACACGCAGGCCAATAGCGGTTGCATTAACGGTCAACACCACCCCCAGCAACACCACGGCGGTGGCATACGGAAGGCTTTCCGGAACCCCCGGCACCTGGGTCGCTATCGTAAACAGGTGCATGGACAAGGCCATGCATTGGTCCATCAGCCCATAGGCAAACAGGTCTCCCTCCTTGATTGCCTTGTAGAAGACCGCCCCCGTAAACATGACCGGTGCCGTCTCGCCGGCTGCCCGGGAAACCTGGAGGATCACCCCGGTCAGGATTCCACTGATGGAATTCGGCAGCACGATGTGCCGGATGGTCTGCCAGCGGGAAGCCCCCACGTTCCAGCAGGCTTCCCGGAACGAACGGGGAACCGCGGATAAGGCTTCCTTCGTGCTGGCAATGATCACGGGCAGGGTCATCACGGCCAGCGTCAGTGCTGCCGCCAGAATGGACCGCCCCATGCCCGCAAACAAGACAAACGCCCCCAACCCGAACAGGGCATGCACAATACTGGGGACTCCGGCCAGATTCACCACCGCCAGGTTCACCACCCGGGTGAACCCGTTATCCTGCGCATATTCATTCAGGTAGATGGCAGCCATGACACCGACCGGGGCCGAAACCGCAAGTGAGATAATCACGAGGTAGAGGGTCCCCAGCAGGGGAGCCCAGATCCCCCCGGCCCGCATCCCCCGAATGGGATTGGTTAACAGAAAATCCATCGAGAGGACCGGCCAAGCCTTATACACCAGATGCCCCACAATCAGCAGCAAGGGCAGAATCATCAGGAGGGTCATACCCAGGAACAGGAATTTGACCCCCTGCTCAACCCGCTGCTTCTTCCGGACATGTGCCGTGATTTCAAACACGCGGATATTCCTTACGCCTGCCGTTTACGAATCCCGCGCACCATCAGGTCCGCGGTAAGGTTGACACAAAAGGTAATCGTGAAAAGCACAATGCCAATGATGAACAGAACCTGGTAATGGTCGGACCGGACCGGCGCCTCCCCCAGCTCCGCCGCAATCGTGGCCGTCAAGGTCCGGACGGGGTCCAGCAGACTGGTCGGGATACGAACGGAATGGCCCGTCGCCATCAAGACGGCCATGGTCTCACCCACCGCCCGTCCGACCCCCAGCAGAACAGCCGCCAGCAGGCCGTTCCGGGCGGCCGGGAAAAGCACCCGGTACACCAGCTGCCACCGGGTAGCTCCCATGGCCAATGCCGCCTCACGGTAGGAATCCGGAACCGCCTTGAGCGCATCCTCCCCGATGGAGACAATGATCGGAACGCTCATCAGCGCCAGGATCAACCCGCCATTGAGCAGGGTCAACCCGATCGGGGTATTGAACCAGCGGATGATCAGCGAATTCATGATGGTCAACCCGATGAAACCCCAGACCACGGACGGAATCGCCGCCAGCAATTCAATGACAATCTTGAGCAGCTCCCGCACCCGGGGATTACAGAACTCACTGATAAAGATCGCCGCCCCCAGTCCAAACGGAACCGCCAAGACCATGGCCAGCACCGTGACGCTGAACGTACCGGCCAGCAAGGCGAGAATACCATACCGGACATGGGTTACCGACGTGGGATGCCACGCGATGCTGAAGAAGAATTCCTTCAGATTGAGCCCGTTAAAGAGGTATCCGGCCCCTTCCCGGAACACGAAATAGAAAATCCCGAACACAAACAGCACGGCGCTGATCCCGCATAACCGGATCAGCGTCTCAATGCCGTGCTCCATCCAGCGATTCAGAAACCGCCGCATCAATCCTTGCCCTTCTCCGGGGTGATGGCCTGCTGCAGGGGCACATAACCACTCGCCGCGAGCACCTCCTGGCCAACCGGTGAACGAATCCAATCCAGGTAATGTTGCACCGGATCCGATGCCTTGCCCCGTACATACATGAGCAGCGGACGGGCAATCGGATAGGTTCCATCCAGCGTGGTTGTCACGCTGGGAGCCACCCCGGGACTGTCCGCATCCTTGCGGATCCGCAACCCCTTGACCTGCGGGGTTGCATACCCCATGCCGCTGTATCCGATGGCATTGGGCGTCCGGGCCACCAGTTCCACTACATCCTTGGATCCATGCATGTCCAGCGTGCCAAGCCTGAAATCACGCCCTTTACCCAGCACATGTTCCCGGAAATAGAAATACGTCCCGGAATTGGACTGTCGACTGACCACAACAATCGGATCGTCTGCCTTGGAATTACCTGTCAGGGCAACCCCCATATCGGACCACTTGGTCACTTTGCCATTTTCCCCGAAAATCTCGGCAAGCTGTTGAATCGTTATCTCCTCGATCGGATTGTCGGGATGAACAAAAATCTCCATCGCATCATATCCCACCACATATTCGGTGGGTTCCGCTCCGTAGACCTGCTGAATCCGTTGCCGCTCATCATCGGACATGGTCCGGCTACAGTTGGCGATATCAACCGTCCCATTGATCAATCCGGCAATACCAGTTCCCGATCCACCACCCGACACCTCGATCGACACCTCCTTGTTGACTTCGGCATACCGTTCCGCCCAGGCTTGGGCGACATTCACCATCGTGTCGGAGCCTGCATTCTGCACGGTTCGCGCATCGGCATTATCGGTCGGATTGCCCACGCCATCGGACGACCCCCGCCGACAGCCTGGAACGAAAAGCCCCAACGCCACCAGCATGCTCACCACCACGTGCCCCGCAACCCATCCCGGCTGTCCTGCTTGTCTAAACGTCACTGATCGTCTCCTTTCGACTTCCCTGTATGGCCGCCACAAGATCCCGTACATGCCCTTCGATAATCCGACAGGCTTCCTCGCACGCCGGCACCTGTCCCGCAACTGGCGGTATCCGCCACTCAATGATCAGGCTCCGGCGAAATTGCTGGTCCACGACATCTTTGACACCGGAAGACAGAACCACCACGACGTGCGGATCGACCGTTGCATCAAGGGAACTCATGGTTTGCCCCCGATACCCCTGGACATCAAGCCCCTTGTCACGCATAAAGGTTGCAACGGCAACATCCAGCGGAGCGGTCTGTACGCCCACCCCATGAAACGTGAATCCAGGGATCTGGAGCTTCCCGGCTATCCGTTCCGCCAAGGCGGCGCGGGTCGCCGTGTCGTCATCGACAAACAGCACGTTAAAAACCCCGCTATCCTGATGTTTCACATATTCCCCAACCGAAGCATACAAGGTCTCTTCGCAGATGTTCCGGGCCTGATCCGACACCCGCTCAAGGCGCCGGGCTACCGTCAGCAACGGGGCATATGCATCGGTTGGCACTTTCTGAATCCGGCATAACGCGGTCACTTCACAATCGAAGTCCCGGCGTACCCGGTCCGCCCGGATTTCCTCGTGAATCAGCGAACGGGCAAGGCTGGGGTCGCTTTCCAGGAAAGCCTGCACCGCCTGCTTGAACATGGGCAGGGAAATACCCGCAAGCTGTTCAAGGCGGGCAACCAGTTCCGGCGCCGGGGCCACCGCCAGGTTCAACACCTGCCGGGCCACGCTTTCGGCATAATCGCCCACGCGTTCAAGTTCCTTGGTGATCTTGACCACCGAAAACACGAACCGCAAATGACGGCCGGCCGGCTGCTGCCGGACCAAAAACTCGATGCACAGGCGGTCCAACTCCGTCTCCAGCCGGTCAATGTGCTGGTCCCGGAAAATCACGAGATACGCCGCCTGGCGATCCATCCGCTTGAGGGCATCGAGTGCATCCCAATGCGCCTGTTCGGCGCGCGTCGCCATCTCCAGCAATTTCTCCTGCAACAGGTCCAGTCCCCGTCGCAAAGATTCCTCCAAATGTGGCAATGCAGTTCGTGTCACGTCACAGCACTCCTTCCCGTCCCGACGAATTCCGCCGGAACGAAGCCGGAATCTTCGCAAACCAACCGACCTATTTCAAGCCCCACTCGATTTCAATTTTATACCACCCCAACGCCGGAAGCGGGCGCCTGCCGGCACCCCGCCCATGGGTCAGGCCACCGGCTTCACCATCAACGGCGGGAGCGGGCAATCCAGGGCATCGGCCACGGCGCGCAACATCTCCGCTTCTTCCGTTGTCACGTCCTGATCCGAGATCACCACGGTTGCACAGGCGGCCAGCACCGCCTGCTTGACCCTGGATGAAGCGCGTTCAAGTTGCCCAAGGGCCGCATCAAGGGCATCCAGCCCGCATCCGGAACGTTCCATCATGGCCGCCCGTCGGGCTTCCAGCGGCAATTGATCCGCCCCCCGCTGGTAGGCCGTGCGGGCACGGGCATCGTCACGATGGCCCCAGACCGCCAGGCAGGACAACAGGGAAGTAACGGAATCTGCATACGCCTGGATCCCGGAAGCCGACAAGGCCGGCGGTTTTTCCAACCCCAACTCACGGCTGACGTGCCGTCGCACCATCCGCTGCAGGGCATATTCGAACAGGTCCACCAGGTTGTCCGCCGCCACCAGGGCCGCCATCCAGGCGGAAAACCGGCCAAAGGCATCACGCCCCATCCGGCGCAACGCCGGCATGGCCAGATCCGCCAGCACCAGGCGATAGGGCGAGCCCAGTTTCTCAATGGCCTCCCGTTGCTGCTCAACCTCCCGCCACACGGCCGTATCCGCCTGGGCCTTGAGCATCGCAATCTGCTTCTCACGCACCTCAGGATGTTCACGATCCAGCAGCAATATCGCCACCACGGCCTGCGCCCCGGATACGTCATGCAACCGGTCGCGTACCGGACCTGGAATGGATTCCAGCAGATGTCCGGCATAGGCCAGGTGATCCGCCGTCAGTTGCCCCACCTGCTCCACCACCCCGCCGGCACCCCCACCAGTCCCCGTGAATCCGGAAAGTCCGGCCATACCGGCCGCCCCGGGCGCCACCCGTTCAACATTCCCCCCCACCGGGGATACGGGTTTCGCTCGTGCACCGGCATCCAACAACCCCGGATCAATACGCCGGATCCGCTCCTTGAGGGGCGGATGCGTGGCCATCAACCCGAACCAGGCGGCACTTAACCCGTTGCTGAAAAAGAAATGGCTCGCTTCCTCCGCGTTGGGGGAGGCCAGTGCGGAGTCCCCCTTGAAACCGCCGATCTTGGCCAGCGCCCCACCGATCCCGTCCGGGTTCCGCGTGAACTGCACCGCCGAGGCATCCGCCAAAAATTCCCGCTGACGCGATACGGCACTTTTGATCAGCTTGCCGAAGAAAACCCCGACATATCCCACCACCATCACCAGGAACCCGCCAAGCGCGATCAACGGCGTGATATCCCCTTTGCCGCCCCGGCGGCTCCGCGTCCGCCCGGACCGCAAGGTGGACCGCATCACCCAGTACCCCATCATGGCGATGATCAGTATCCCGTTCAAGACCCCCATCAGCCGGATGTTCAGGCGCATGTCGCCGTTGAAAATATGGCTGAATTCATGCGCGATCACGCCCTGCAATTCGTCCCGCGTCAACTGGACCGCCGCCCCGCGCGTGAGGCCCACCACCGCATCCCCGGGATTGAATCCCGCGGCAAAGGCGTTGATGGAATCCTCCCCATCGAGCAGGTAAACGGTCGGCACCTGCGTCCCGGCCGCAATGGCCACCTCCTCCACCACGTTCATGATCTTACGTTCCAACGGGTCGGTAGAGGCCGGATTAAGGGCACGCCCTCCCAGTAATTCCGCAACGGCCGCACCCCCCCGGGACAACTGATGGATCTTATACCAGGACCCAAGCACCACAATCATCGTGGTCACGCCCGCCACCCAGAAGAAAAGATCCGCACGCCACAGGTCGGCAAACGACAGGGCCCGGCCATCCGGCACATCCTTGATGGTCGTGCTCCAGAGCCCGACCAGGACCAAGTAAACCAGGAGGATGATCATCGCCACCGCCAGGAAGTAATACCCGACGAGCAAACCACTCTTGCGCCGGGCACGCTCCTGGTGCTCGAAGAAATTCATGGCCATGGGCCACCTCGCACCTTTTTAAACCGCACGCCGGGGACTAGAACTTGACCTTAACCCCTTCGCGCTCAGCCACGTTGGTGATTTCAAACAAGGTGGCGGGCTGGAAACCGAAGGTGTTGGCGATGATCACGTTGGGAAACACCTCGCGGGCCGTATTGTACCCCATGACGGAATCATTGAACGCCTGCCGGGCAAAGGCGATCCGGTTCTCGGTGGAGGTCAGTTCCTCCATCAACTGGGCAATGGACTGGTTGGCCTTGAGATCCGGGTAATTTTCCATCAGGGCAAACAGCTTGCCGACCGAACCGGTCAGGGCAGCTTCGGCGCCCATCAGCCCCTGCATGGCCTGGGCATTGCCCGGATTGGCCGCGGCAGCCTGGTTGGCCGCAGCCGCCTGGTTCCGCGCCTGGATCACCGCTTCCAGTGTACCGCGTTCATGCGACATATAGGCTTTGGCGCTTTCCACCAGGTTGGGGATCAGGTCATACCGGCGCTTCAACTGCACATCGATCTGGCTGTAGGCATTGCGGAAATGGTTCCGTAACGTCACCAGCCGGTTATAAATACCAACCACGAACATGGCCAGCACGACCACAACCGCCAGCGTGACAAATCCTGTAATCATGGCTTTTCCCTCCCGTTCATCCGTTGTTCAGCACACCTGCCGGACACCATACCCTCCCATGTATGAAGGCGTCAAGAACCGCCGGAAACCCGTCCCTGATTTCCGCTTGTCGGAACCGGCCCGGGTTGTGTAGGGTACCGCCTCCGTCGAAAAACGAAAACGGGTGGTACAGGGGATTTGCGTATGCATTTCATTGTTTGCATCAAACAGGTGCCGGAAACAACGGACGTCAAGATCAACGCCGAAACCAACACGCTGATGCGTGAAGGAGTCGCCGCCATCATCAACCCGTTCGACATGTACGCCATCGAGGAGGCTATCCGGCTCAAGGAACGTCTGGGGGGCAAGGTTACCGCCGTCACCATGGGCCCCCCGCAGGCTGAAGCGGCCCTCCGTGAAGCCATTGCCATGGGCGTGGATACCGG
The DNA here is from genome assembly GCA_001803315.1 of Lentisphaerae bacterium RIFOXYC12_FULL_60_16. Taxonomy (GTDB): domain Bacteria; phylum Verrucomicrobiota; class Kiritimatiellia; order UBA8416; family YA12-FULL-60-10; genus YA12-FULL-60-10. The sequence continues at coordinate 42,547 of MHBQ01000039.1, read as the reverse complement.
GGTCCTGGTTTCTGATCGCGCCTTCGCCGGCAGCGACACCTGGGCCACCAGCTACACCCTCGCCTGCGCGATCCGCAAGCTGGGCGAGTTCGGCGTGGTGCTGTGCGGCAAGCAGGCCTCCGACGGCGACACGGCCCAGGTCGGCCCCGGCATCGCCACCCACCTGGACCTCCCCCAGGTCACCTACGTCCGCAAGATCGAGACCATCGACGAGCATCACCTGGTCGCCGAACGCCTGCTCGAATCCGGCTACGAGGTGATCGACATCCCGATCCCGTGCCTCCTGACCGTCGTCAAGGAAATCAACGAACCCCGCCTGCCGTCGCTCAAGGGGAAAATGGCCGCCCGCAAGGCGGAACTGGTCAAATGGACCGCCAACGACATCGGGGCCACCGCCGACAAGACCGGGCTGAACGGTTCCCCCACCAAGGTGGTGCGCATCTTCACCCCGCCGCCCCGCCAGGGCGGCAAGCGTCTCGAGGGGGAACCCGACCAGGTCGTGGCGGAACTGGTCAAGGAACTCAAATCCGTCGTTTTAGGCACCGCTTCCTGAGGAGTTGTCATGGCAGCAGAATCCAGTATCCGGATCATCGAAGACAAATGCGTCGGTTGCAAACTGTGCGTCAAGGCGTGCCCGTTCGGTGCGATTGCCGTGGAGGACCAGCTGGCTCAGATCGACCTGCTCAAATGCACCCTGTGCGGAGCCTGCGTGGAAGCCTGCCGGTTTGACGCCATCGACCTGAAAAAGGCCGTTGAAACAACCGCCGACCTCAGCCAGTACCATGATGTGTGGGTATTCGTCGAACAGGTGGACGGCCACATCGAATCCATCACCCACGAACTGCTGGGCGAAGGCCGCAAACTGGCCGATCAGCTCGGCATGAAGCTCTGTGCCGTCCTGCTGGGTTCCGGCATCGGCAAACAATCCGCCGAACTGATTGCCCGCGGCGCCGACCGGGTCTACGTGGCGGATCGTCCCGAACTGGCCTATTTCCAGGACGAGCCCTATGCCGCCGTTCTGACCGACCTGGTCCGCCGCCATAAGCCGGCCATTTTCCTGTGCGGCGCCACCACCATCGGACGCAGCCTGGTATCACGGGTGGCCGTGGCGGTCCGGACAGGCCTTACCGCCGACTGCACCGGACTGGCCATCGACCCCGAAACCAGGAACCTCCTGCAGACCCGTCCCGCGTTTGGCGGCAACATCATGGCCACCATCATCTCCCCGGCCACCCGACCCCAGATGGCTACCGTGCGCCACAAGGTGATGAAGGAGGCGGTGGCCGACCCCTCCCGCACCGGCGAAACCGTGGTGGAAGCCGTAGCCGACGCCCTGCTCAAGAGCCGTACCCGCCGCCTCAATCTCGTGGCGGAAACCGGGAACGTGGTCAAACTTGCGGAAGCCGACATCATCGTTTCCGGCGGCCGCGGCATGCAGAAACCTGAAAACTTCTCCCTCCTGCAGGATCTGGCGTCGGTCATCGGCGCCGCCGTAGGCGCGTCGCGCGCCGCGGTGGATGCCAACTGGATGCCCTACTCCCACCAGGTGGGACAGACCGGTAAAACCGTATGCCCGAAAATCTATTTTGCCTGCGGCATCAGCGGCCAGATCCAGCATCTGGTGGGCATGTCCGCCGCGGACATCATCGTGGCCATCAACAAGGATCCCGACGCCCCGATTTTCAAGGTGGCCACCTACGGAATCGTCGGCGATGCGCTCAAAATCGTCCCCATGCTCACCGCGGAGTTCCGCAAGATGCTCGGGAAATGAGTTGACTTTCCGGGCTGGTGATAGGACATTTCGACTCGATGTATGGCAAAGGTCTGGCAAGGCGTCCAAACGCCGCAGCAACGGGGGTCACCCATGCGTAAACAGTTTCGGTTCGGATTTGTTGTACTTGGTATTGCACTGTTGACATCGATGTTCATGCCGTGCGCACGCGCAGGTGAGGGCCCGATCCTGTTTGTCTTCCCGGCCCGTTATACCTTGGTCAAACTCGGGTTCGATCTTGCCAGCATCCGCGATTCCTACCTGGTGTCGTTCGAAAAAGGAAAGATTCCGGAAAGTCCCATCCTGCATGTGTGGAACAAGACGGCGAATGACTGGATGCGGACCGATCTCGACACCTATGCGGCCGGCCGGTTGTTTGCCGTCGCACCCACCCGCGCCTTTATCATCGGCAACGAAAGTGATGTACCCGGCGTATTGCCGACGGCAACCGCCTTCTGCCCGGACGTAAAATCGATCCCCAGCATGAGTATGGCGATCATCCTGAACACCCTGCATGAATCCCTGAAATTCAAGAAAGGGGAATGGTCCTGGCTGGCGGAGCGGCACCAGTTGCAAATCACGGACCTCAACGAGGAACGCCGCCGGTTCGGCCGCTACGGAAAACCAGGCGGAGAATCGCCGCACTCCGTGACTCCCGCACCGTCTGCACCGTCCGAAGGGGAATCGGTCAAGATGGTTCCCCTCGATACCCCATCTGTTCAGGTTCCCCTGCCGACACCGTCGCCCGCCCCCGGCCCGGCGCCTGCCGCAGACGCCAACGTCCCGCCCATTGATATCCCCGCCATGGACAAGTAACCGGCTGTCCGACAAGTACAGACTCCAGGGCAATAACAGGGATTCGTCCGCCTTCTCCCCAGGGTGCCTGTAAAACCTCCTGCGGGGTTTTGCGGGAGCCTCAACCGGTTTATTTCCGGACCTGGCCGGTCCCGTACACCACGTACTTGTAGCTGGTCAGCTCTTCGAGACCCATGGGGCCACGGGCATGAAATTTGTCGGTGCTGATCCCGATCTCAGCGCCCATCCCGAATTCACCGCCGTCGGTAAACCGGGTTGAAGCGTTGACATATACCGCTGCGGAATCCACCTGCCCGGTGAACCGCTCCGCCGCCGCTTCATCTTCGGTCACGATGGCATCGGAATGCCGCGTGCCGTAACGATTGATGTGTTCAATGGCCGCTTCCAGGGATGGCACGATCCGGACCGACAGGATCATGTCGAGATATTCCGCATGCCAATCCTGTTCCGTGGCCTCCTTTATCGACGGGACCAGCCCGCGGCAGGCTTCATCCCCGCGCAGTTCCACCTTGAGTTCGGTCAACCGGGCTGCCATGCGCGGCACGAAAGTCGCGGCCACGGATTCATGCACCAGCAGGGTTTCCATGGCGTTGCACACGCCCGGACGCTGACACTTGGCATTCTCGACGATGGCCATGGCCATGTCCAGGTTCGCCGCGGAATCCACATAGACGTGGCAAACCCCCTTGTAATGCTTGAGCACGGGCACCCGGGCCAGTTCCACCACGGCACGAATCAGCGACTCGCCGCCCCGCGGAATAACCAGGTCCACCCGTCCCTCCATCTGCACCAGTTCCCGAACCGCATCCCGGTCCGTGGTCTGGATAAGTTGAACGGCATGTTCCGGCAACCCCTTGGTTCGTCCGCCGGCGATCATGGCATCGGTAAGGGCCATGTTGGAATAAAGGGATTCACGCCCCCCGCGCAAAATCACCGCATTGGATGTCTTGATGCACAGGCCGGCCGTATCGGCCGTGACATTCGGTCGCGATTCATAAATGATGCCGATCACCCCGATGGGGACCCGGCGCTTGACGATAACCAGGCCGTTGGGCCGGATCCAGCGGCTGAGCCGCGTCCCGATGGGATCCTTCAAACCAGCCACGGCCCGGAGCGACTTGATCATGCCGTCCACCCGGCTGTCGTTCAGCCGCAGGCGGTCCAGCAGGGCAGCCGTCAGACCGGCATTGGTGCCGGCATCCACATCACGTGCGTTGGCCTCCAGGACCATCTTGCGCCGCTGTTCAATCCCATCCGCCATGGCTTCCAGGATCGTATGCTTCCGGCGGGCGCTGAGTTCCGACAACTGGCGCGAGGCGGCCAGCGCACGATCGCCCATCAAAAGCATGTCTTCATGAAGCCCCATGGGATCAAACCCCCGACGCCAACACCACCGTGCCGACATCCGTACCCGCCATGATCTGCGTCAACACCCCGGTCTCCCGACCGTTGGCAATCACCGTCATGCATCCGGCCTCGGCCACATTGCCGGCAGCCTTAAGCTTGGACTGCATCCCGCCCTTGGACAACGGGGAGGCGCCGCCCTTGACCAGCCCAAGCGCCTTTTCGTTGATCGTCTCCACGTACCGGACCCGGCGCGTCCGGCCATCCGGAAGGTGCTCCCGCAACCCGTCGACAGTCGTCAGCAGGACCATCAGGTCAGCACGGATCAACTTCACCACCAGGGATGCCAGGAAATCATTATCCCCAAGCGCCAGGTCGGCCCGGATCTCCTCGTCCGCCACCGCATCATTCTCGTTGATGATCGGAATCACGCGGTTACGCATCAGGGTTTCCATCGTCCGGCGCGCATTGGTCAGACGAATCTTGTGCTGGAAATCCGAGTGGGTCAGGAGGATCTGCCCCACCTTGAATCCCTGTTTGCCGAACAGTTCCGCATACCGCGACATCAGGCGGCATTGCCCCACCGCCGCCGCCATCTGGAGATCCGGCAACGCGGTCGGCCGTTCCTTCATCCCGAGCGCTTCCATGCCGGCGCCGATCGCCCCCGAGGTGACCACCGCAACCTCACGTCCCGACCGCCGGATACGGGCCAGGTCCGCAACCAGTTCCCGTATGCGCCGGACATCCGGCCGACCGGTCTTCTGGATCAGGACCCGGCTTCCGATCTTTACGACAACCCGGCGCACATCGGCGATCATTTCACGGTATTTCAATGACTTTTTCATAGGGAGTTCGTACTCTAGGAAAAAGGGGTGCCATGTACAACCGATTTCTTGGATCCCCGCGCAACGTCCGGGTCGGTGTCGGACTTGTCGCCGGAATGCTCCTCCTGTTCATGGCCAGCCATCATGCCGGTGCCGGGCGCACCCGGCCCTCCCCGGAACTCCGGCCGGAAAGCGCCGTGGCGGGACGCATCGAAACGGCTTTCGGCGCCACCTGTGAAACACTCTTGATCCGGGAAATCGCCGCCGCCCGGACATCCATCCATATGGCCATCTACAGCTTTACCCGCCGGAATATCGCCCAGGCCCTCATGGATGCCGCCCGCCGCGGCGTGTCCGTGGAAATCAAGTATGATCAGACATCCGCCGACTGGAAAGGGATGGCCGACATACTCCACCGGTTGCAAAAATCCGGCATTCCGCTCATCCCCGTCACGTTCACCCGCGCCGATCAGAAAATGCACCACAAGTTCACCATCATCGACCAGGCCCGGGTTCTCACCGGCTCCTTCAATTACACCACCGCCGCCGTCACCGGCAACGACGAGAACCTCATCCTCATCCGCGCGCCGGAAGTCGCCCGGCAGTTCGAGCAGGAATACCGCCGGATCGGCAACCGATAGGACCGCTCACGGTGTTTCATCGGTGTTTCGTCGCCGGAAATACTCCACCTGGACCGGTGCAATGGCCTTGTAATAATCCACGACGTTTTCCAGCCGTTTAAGCGCGTACGGGGTCCGGTGGGTCGGCCCATCCTTGGTATACACCACATCCGCCGCCACATACACGCAGGAATGGATCACCGCCCCGTTGTCACGGTTGATCAACAACACCACGTCACCGAATCGCACCGGCGGCCGGACCTGTATAAAATGCTCATGAATGGTGTCCCGAACCGCTTCCCGTGAGGCGCCATACCGGTCATCCGGTTCCGCGTTCATGAAATTGAAGCTGGCCCAGTGGCAATCGCGCACCACCTGGTCGGGAGCCGTCGGAAGGGGAAACCGGTTGAGCCGGCTGCCCGGAAAACCGGGGAGCAGGTAAACGATGTCCAGCAATCCGCCTTTTTCCCGCCGGAAGGATTCTATGATCGGCTCCACCTGGTCATCGCGACCACCCGTCCCCCAGTAACCGACCATCATGTCAACCGGGACGCCGGCATCCACCACCAGGTGCATCGTAACCGCCATATCGCGTTGAAGGGCGCGTTTGAAATTGATGGCATCCAGCGGGTAGTCGATCAACGGAAGCACCAGCGGCATATCCGACAGGCACAGGCGTTTACCACGCCGGTATACCAGCTTGCGCAGGCGTTCCATGGCCGCATCGGGAATCGTCGCGCCCTGCAACCATTCGTCGACCGAGTCGCACCGGAACGAGTGCGGATAACAATACGACGGGTTGATCGGGTCCAACGCCAGGAGCGCATACACGCGGGCCCGGATGTCAGGGTGCAGATTGATCACCAGATCATCCGGAGGATAGACAAGATATCCCCGGATCTGCGCTTCCGCAACCGCGGTCTGCACCAGCAGGTCGGCATCCCGTTCACCAATCCCCACATTGACCAACCGGGTGCGCAGGGTGTCGCGATCCATATCCCGGAAGCACCACCGGGTACGATACCCCGGCTCCACAACATAGGTAAACGAGGTACGGGGCGGTTCCAGCACGGTCTGCCGGATCAGCACCGTCCCCCAGGGACCGGTCACCCGCTGTCCTTCCGTCCCCACACCGGGAGCCTTGACCGGATCCATCGGGTCCGGCATCCCCCGCCCCGCCATCCGCCATACCACGATCGGGGAGGCAACCAGGCACACCAGGATAAGAAAAAAGGCAGGCCGGGAGAACTCAACCCGTATCACCCGTCCACCCGCACCACTATCATGTTGTTTAACCATGCCTTATATGTACCTTTTCGGAGGAAAATACGGAATCATTTTTTGCCGGTTCATGCAAGCCGTTGCAGGACATCGCACATGCGACCAACCATGTTTTCAACCACCGGCTCATCGGCAACCAGCGGAAGCTTGATCAGGGCGACCGGCGGACAAACCGCCTTGTACGACTGCACACTGATGTCATATCCCCGCTGCACCATGGCCTCCGCAAACCGTTTGCCGGTATCGATGTCACGGAACCGCAACCCCATCAGGTGCCCGCATCCTGAGGCTCCCGCCAAAACACCGGGGAATTCCCCGGTCAGGGACCGGATACCGGCCTCGATAACCCGGCCCATGGCTTCAACGGCCGGCCGGTTTTCGCGCACCCAGGTCATCGTGATCAGGTACGCCAGGGACGCCAGTTCTTCCTGCCCGTTGGTCACCAGGGCGCCGAACTGGGATAACCGGTCGAACGCCTCCGTGACCAGCACCCGGGACGCCGCATATTCACCGCCAGAAAACCCCTTGCCCACGACCACGATCGAGGGCGCCAGCCCGTACCGGCGGTACAGGAATCCTTCCGGATACCACATGCAGGACTGGATTTCATCCGCCACGGTCGGCACGTCATGTTCCCGGCACAGGGCATAGGCCCGTTCCAAAAATTCCGGCGTCATGACAAGCGCGCCATAGTTCATCATGACCATTTCATGGAAGAACGCCGCAATCTTTGCCGGGGCGCGTTCATGCTCCCGGAAAGCGGCCTCCAGGTCCTCCATGGAATTCGGGCGCACGGCCACCACGCGGAAGGTTCCCGGCGCCATCCGGCCAAGCAATCCCGGCCACATGCCGCGCATCAGTTGCGGCATCAGGGTGGTGCCATGGTAATTCCCCTGCAAACCGCCCGCGTCATTGCCCACCACCAGGATCACCGGCACCCGGTCCGCATACGGCGCGGCCGGACCACCCGCCTCGGTATCATAGAACCGGACCAGCGCCAGCTTGAGCGCGGTTTCCGCCGCCAGGCTCCCCGTCTCAATGTTGATCACACGGCTGAGCTGATCCGGGACAAGCGCCGTCAAAGGATCCTGCTCACCCATTCCGTTGGCCAGGCGGATCAACGATTCCTCGAGCTTCCGGACAACCGGACCACGGGTGTTGTTATGCGTGGCATTGGGTATGCCCAGCCGCCGGGCATGTTCCAGCAGGCGGTAACCCGGAAACCCATGGCCCAGCAAGACGTGGTAGTGCTCGCTCTTGGCAATAACGAACAACCGGCCGTCTTCCGAAATCCGGTAATAACCGAGTCCGGATACCGGTGCCATGGCGGACTTGCTGACAGCACAAAACGCCGCCGTACCGGCTCCCGCCGGTGAAACCGCCAACGGGGCCGCCACCCGTCCCCCCACGTGCGGCAGGAGGGTGTGCAGGTGCCGCTGCATATCCGTCGGCCAGAAATCAACCGGTTCCCGACTCAACGCCTGCAGGTCGGATTCCGGACATCCCGAAAGCAATGCCTGCGCCCGGCATACGGCATCCAGGTAATCCGAACCCAGCAAATCAACCAACGATCGTTTGACCGCACGAAATTCCATCGTTCCCGAATCCCTTTCCACACCCCTAGCGAGTCAGTTCCACATCCACCTCAACCTGACCCGTGAAGGATTCCCCCGGGGCAAGATGGCGACCCGCCGGGATTTCCCCGGCTGTCGTGGTGGCTTCCACCCCCAAACATACCACCCCGGCGTGCCCCGAGGCCGGCCAGCCGCCGCGGTTCAACCAGAGACCCCAGTATGGCTGGTCACTCCGGATCGACACCCGACCCGAATCGCGGTGCATTATAACGGGCGCCCGGTTCTGCACAAACCATTTGCGGCAGGTTCCATCCCGGGCAAATTGATCCAGCGAAGTCCCGTCCGGCAACTCAACCCGGCTCAGTCCCTCGACGGAAAACAAGGCATGGCTGGCCCACAGGAACGGAATCGGAACGGCGGTCCGGTTCCGCACGGTGAATTCAACCTTCATCCGGTCTGTGCCGGAACCGGAAAAGACCCGCTCCACGTCGTATCGGGGAAAGGTCCACGTCTGCCGCACCGAATGCCGGTCACGCTGGATGCAGGGCTCAACCCCGATCAAATCACCCATGACCGGGCTGGCATCGAAAGGTTCAATGGTCGGGAAACACTCGTCCCAGCCCGCCGGAACAAACACCCGGCCATCGCCGCAATCGAACCGGTAATCCGCCTGGTTCAACAATCCACCCAGCGCTTCATGGCTCAAACCAAGCAGTTTACCGCCCCGTTCAAACCCCAGGCTGAACCGCCCGAGCGATTCCATCCGGATCCCGCCCGGATCCTCCCGACAATCCCGTTGCTCCGACATCCGGCTCACCCGCGGTTCATGACGGCAATCGCCTCATGCAGTTTGTCCGCCTGCCGGGCGGCATCTTCCCTGGACAGGAAGATCAGATTCACCGTTACCAGGCGTGGCATGACATCCTCCACCACCGGACACAGCCCGTCCCGGTACCGGTACTGGCTCAACTGGGTGAACGGCGGCGTATGGTAGGGAACCCCGTTCCCGTAAATGTCCCCCTTGCGGAAGAAATCAAACTGGTAAGGCGCCGTCTCGTTGAAGCCAAACCGCAACCCGAGTCCCAGGGTCTCGTTCAATTGCTTGAATCGGGCGTAATCCAACCCGCACCGGTCCCCCTGCCACGTGCAGGCAAACCAGTACCCGGCCTGCGTCGCTTCCGCCGGAACGTGGCGCAGTTTCAACCAGTCACAGCCCCGGATGGCCTCGTTGAACATCCGGAGCGTGGCGTTGTAGGTGGATCCGATAATGTCATCCACCTTCTCCAACTGCGCCAGGCCAACGGCCGCGGTCATCTCGTTCATCCGCCAGTTCAGCGTCATCATGGCCGGGCTCTCGCCCGAGAACCGCCAGACATTCTCCATGTTCCAGGCGAGCTTCTCGTCGTTGACCGTATTCATGGCGCCGTCACCGGTGGACAATTGCTTGAATTCCTGGAAGCTGAACATCCCCATGTTGCCGAAGGTTCCGACATGCTGTCCGTTCCACCGGGCTCCCACGGCGTGGGCGCAATCCTCGATCAGGAACAGCCCGCGTTTCCGGCAGATGTCCCGGATCGTGTCGATTCGCGCCGGCAACCCCCACAGGTGGGTGACAATCACCGCCTTGGTGTTGTCGGTGATGTTGGCTTCAAGCGAGGCGGGATCCATGCAATAGGTGTCAGTTTCAATGTCAGCGAACCGTGGAATACAGTTCCAATACAGCGCAGCCAGCCCGCCGAAATGTACCACGGGGTCGCAGATGATCTCGTTGCCGGCCTTGGCCCCGCTCACGCTCACGGCCTCGGCCAGGGCGCACATGCCGTTGCAACGGGCCAGGGCGCGCTTGGCGCCGGTGTAATGCGCAAAGGCATTCTGGAACCGTTCCACAAAGCCGCCTTCATTGAAGAAGATACTCATGCGCCCGCGCTCGAAGATCTCGCGCAGGTAGGACAGCTCGGTTTCACCCAGCGTCCGTAATTCACGGGCAAAAGGTCCATAGTTCATTGCATCATCTCCTTGAGGTTGATCACCGTGTTGCGTTTGGCCGCCTCCATGGCTGCAAAACATGCCGCCGATGTCTGGAAAGCGCTGTCCACATCATTCAGGCACGGAACCTCGCGCACCATCATGTCCACAAAATGATCCATCAACTTGCCCCACGGCTCGGAAATGCCACCCTGGACATTGTCCGGGACCCAGCTGGCAGGCAGTTCGACACAGTCGCGTTCATGGCCCGGATCGGCGAATTTCGGAATCGAATCCAGCCAGACCCGGTTGTTGAGCACCGATCCGCGGGTGCCGTAAAGCCGCAGGTTGAACTGGAACGGAAGGATGGGACCGACACAAAACTGCACCTTGCCGACGGCCCCGCTGGCGAACCGGAACATCGCCAGCGCGGTATCTTCGGTTTCCACCTGCTGCTTGCGCGGCAGGAAGGTTCCCTTCATGCAGGACACCTCGGCGATATCCCCGCCGAAGAACCGGATCAGGTCCACGTTATGCCCGCTGCCGGCATGGAACAAACTGCCGGCCACACCCTCCTTGCCCAGCCAGGACCAGATATCCCAGTCACCCGGAATATGGTGCAGGTAATCCGACTCCACCATGAACACATCACCCAACCGGCCTTCCCGCACCAGCTGATGGGCGTATTGGTAGAGGGGATTCAACCGCCGGTGGTAACCGATCAGGTATTTTACCCGCGCCTTGCGCACCGCATCGCGTATCCGGCGGCAATCCTCCAGCGTGATAGCCATCGGTTTCTCACAGTAGAGGTGCTTGCCGGCATGGGCTGCATCCAGGCACATCGCCGCATGATGGCTGTTGGGCGAGGCAATCACCACGGCATCCACGGCCGATTCCAGCAGGGACTGGTGGTCCTTGTATACCGGGCCGTCCCAGCCGGCATCCTGCCGCAGGTGGGCGATGTTGACCTCGTTCACGTCGGCCACCCCCGCCAACTCGGCATCCGGGTTCCGCATGATATTCCCCGCATGATGCCGCCCCATCCACCCCGCACCGATCAACCCGATCCGTATCCTGGCCTTCTGCTTCATCATCCCCTCCGGTATCCGGCGGTTACGGTAGAACGGCGAACGGTTTCACCGCCCCGCGCGCCGGCATGGCCGAGAAACATTCCGCGTAATCACACCCCAGCTTCTCACCCCAGTAGGCGTCCGGACGGCGGCACAACTTGTCGAACCCCGCCTTGACCGCCAGTTGCATCGCCGTTTCCTGCGACACGTGATGCTGGAGCAACCCGATCTTGCGGTCCTCGTATGCCGTGATGTCCACAAAGTGGGTGGCCGGGAACGGGATCGGTCCGTGCGGTTCCACGCAGAACACCGCCGGATGCGCCTTCAAGGGCGGCGACTCGGTCCGCACCATCGGCAGGCAGGCATGCATCGCGCAGTGCCGGACCAGCTGATAGGTCGTGGTGTGGTCGAGGTTGTAGTCGTCCGCGTAATGCGTGAACACCAGGTCGGCGCGCGTCCGGCGCAACGCCTCGATGATCGCGTGCCGGACCTCCGGCGTATCGTAGAGATATTCGTCATGTTCCCGCAGGTTGAGATAATCGGCCCCGGCCGCCTTCGCCAGCGCGGTCATCTCCTCATGCCGGATGCGGGCGCCGTCTTCCCGTGAAATATCCGGTTGTTGCACAAACCCGCCGGACCCGTCGGTCACGGTGACGAAATGCAGGGTATCCCCGCGATCCCGGCATTTGAGCATCGTGCCCAGACACCGCATCTCGTCATCCTGGTGCGCCATGATCGATACGACATGCATGACAATTCCCCTTTTGGTCAACAGCCGAAATCCCGGAACGGCTCGCGTGGACGCTCGCCCTCCAGGCGCTTCGCACAACACATACTCACCACGCCCGTCCTTAACTCACCCACGCCACCCGTCCGCCCCATGGAGGGCGGCGCACTGTCACCGCCGCTCCCATCCCACCCGTCCGCCCCATGGAGGGCGAGCGTCCACGTGAGCCGTCCGGATCCCCCCGCTCACCCCAGCCGCAGGGGCTTCTTCCCGATACGGGCCGGGACCCCGTTCACAATGACCTGTTCCAACCCCGGAACCGGCGGAATATGCAGCCATACACGCGCCGGCGAGGTCCGGAATGCCGGCTCCCAGGTGATCCAGAGCTTCTTCCCCTTGCGCGAGCAGCGGGTATGCAGACTGACCGGACCATATTCCGTCGGCATCGCGTCAAACCGGCTTTCAGCGCCCGGCTTCAACCACGCCAGCGGCATCAGCCTCAGGAGATGCAGTTCGTCCGGCCGGATCTGGTCGTCCACCACGGCCAGGCGCGCCAGGTAGATGGCCAGCGGCGCCGAAAAGACCGTGCCGGTGATGCCGCCCCGCGTTTCGCAGGAAATCCCCGTCTTGCGCGAGACCGATCCCGCGAACAGGCTGTACATCCCTTCCATGAACCGGTCCCGATCCCCCGTCTGCCATGAAAAAAACACGTTCCACGAGTAGCACGGCTCGCAACTCGACATCTCGTGGTCGAGTACCGGCACCTGCCAGCAGTTCGAATCCCGCCGGTAGAAGGCCCGTTGCGGCCCTTCCCGAAACCAGGCAATCGTGTCCTTCATCAGGGGGTCTTCGGCAGGCAATAATCCGGCGAACACATGGAACAGCGGTCCGGTATCGAGATAGAAGGCATGCCGGCTTTCCGCCTTCTCGTCTCCGGCCAAGGCCGTCGGGACAAACCGCCGTTTCTGCCCGCGCGCATCCGTCCACACCGGCATCTTGCGGCACTTGTCGCGCAGGGCTTTCACATAGGCTGACTGGTAATCGGCGGCTTCCGCCTCGAACTCAGCGGCGCGCGGATGACCGATTTCCTTCAGGATCCGCACCGCGGCGCACAATCCCTTGTAGTTCCATCCGATCGACCAGACCGCCTGGATCTTGGTCTGGGCATCGGTGGCAACCGCCGGAGGCAGAACCCCCTCGTAGCCGCCGTGGCCGGTCTTGGCCCGCATGGCCTTGATCCAGTCACAGCTCTTCACAATGCAGTCCGTGAAACGCGCCAGATATTCCCGGTCACCGGACAGCAGGTAATGCATGCAGATCGTCCAGAGAACCGCCCCGTTGTCGGACAACCAGTCAATGGACTTGTACAGGGCCGGTGTGCTGAGGTAACCCGGATGCATCTCGTAGGCGGCGCCCGGGGGAACCACGGTCCCCTGCTCCTCCCGGAATATGTCGAGATACCGTACCACCGTATCGTGGTGCCCCAACACATCCATCATCATCACCAGGTCCATTGCGCCGGGCGTCGTCCACAAGTCCGCATAGACCCAGGCCCCGCTGAGTTTACAGACTTTCTTCGTTTCCGGATTCCGTTCCGACAGGATCTGGCTGAAACGCGTACTGTGCCGGATGACCTCGCCAACAGCCGGTTCAGGAACCTCAATCCGGCTCGATGTCGCGTTGATCCGCTTCCAGAATGCCGCCGATTCCGCCAGCGCCTTGTCCCGGCCGACAGCCAGTTCCCGGTCCATCGTTTCCCGATCCACCGGCAACATCGGAACCAGCAAGTCGATACTCGCGCCCTTCCTCGCCGGAAACTGAAGGTACAGGCGGTTTGCCGGGCGACTGAGTTCCGTATCCACGTCCTTCCATTCCGCGGTCACATCCCGCCCGCCGGCGGCCACCGCCAGCCGGACCTTTCCATCCGGTTCCAGGATCCGATAGGCCTGCTTGGGATCATACCCGGCCATTTCCGGCTTGAGTTCACGGGGATAGGTGAACAGTCTGCGCCGTCGATCCGGTTCCGTCTGGATGCCATCCTCTTTCCTGTACTGGTGCGCCCAGACCTGGATGTTATCGCGGGTACTCATCCCGGCGCTGATATGCGGACGATGAAAGACCAGGTTGAACCCATGGCGCTCCTCGACCGGCAGGGCGGGACACACCGCATGAACCGTCAGGCGGACCCATGCAAACAACGGCTCGGTCCCGGTCTGGGTTTCCTGTCCGCCGGGAACATGCGCAAAAACATATTGCCGCAACACCACGCCATCCCGTGCCCATTCGGTCCACAGGACCGGCGCCTGATCTTCGGTCCATCCCTGCAATACCTGCCCGTCATCATGCCGGAGATATGAATGCGGCCATTCGGTGAACCAGTTGGTCCAATGGGGTGCAAATCCCAACTGCAGGCCCTGCCCATCATACGACGAGGTGCGGCGGTTCATGTTCGGTTGGGCCAACAAGGTGCCGTTATAGAGGACATTGAAACGGAACATGTGTTCCCGCCAGCCGACCGGCGTCCAGATATTCGGCAGATCCGCCCACCAACCGCATGCAGCCTGGTAATCCGGTTCCGGCAACTTGCTCCGCTTCATAAGTTTCCTCCCTGTTTCCATTTCCGGACCAGCCCGAACTCAGGCCGGCTCCACCAGAGAAACCTTTCACACCTGCTTCTGGAGCCCCGTTCCTGATCTCCAAAAGATAAATCCCGACAACGACGACCCAACCTTACCACGCCATCCAAAAACCTGTTTATAAAATTAACTGCTGTATCCTGCCAATATTATATACTATCCTGCCTACATGAAACGACCGGCATCCAGCCATGATTCAACGGTGAATTTCTGGGAACCCGGCTTCTTCATGGAACCGGCCTGGTCGCCCCGCCACCGCCCGTTGCACTGGCACAACGAAGTGGAACTGGTCCTGCTGGAACGCGGCAAAGTCACCGTGTTGTTGGGGCAACGCCGTTACCCGCTGCTTCCCGGTGGCCTGGCCGTATTGTGGGGCACCCAGCCGCACGGCATTCTGTCGGCATCCCGCTCCATGCTGTCACGGTCACTCCACATCCCCCTCCCGTGGGTACTCCAGTGGCAGTTGCCCGCACCCCTGCTTGATCCGTTGTTGCGCGGAGAGATCGTGCAGGACAAACCCCGGACAACCCCCTGCACCGATACCGCCCTGATGCACCACTGGCAGGAACTCATGGATGGTAATTCGGCTGATTCGCGCGAGATCATCCTGCTCGACATCCAGCGGCGGCTCCGCCTGATGGCGCAATCCATCACCGCATCCCGCCATCATCCCGGTCATGATGTCGATGACCATGCGGAAGCCTTTGAAACCATGGCCAAGACCATTGCCCAACACAGCGAATCTCCCCTGACGGTCCGGGAAGTGACTGCCGCCGCCGGGTTGAGTCCCGGTTACGGCATGCGGTTGTTCAAACGTACCAGCGGCATGAGTATCATTGACTACCTGACCCGCATCCGGGTTTCCTCCGCCCAGCGCCTGCTGGTCACCAGTGACCTGAAGATATCCGAGATCGCGCGGCAAAGTGGATTTCATACCGTCTGCCGCCTGTATATTGCCTTCCAGCGCTTTTGCAACCAGACCCCCCGCCGCTACCGTCTCGCCATGCGCCGCACCCTGGCCTGACCCCTACACTCGCCACCACATTCAACGTTTAACGTTCCACAATCCCTCCCCTTCCCCTGGAGGGCAGAGCTCCCGCGACGCCGTCCCCTCCCCTTGGTAGGGCGAGTCGTCCCTGGCGAGCCATCCCCCGGTGGACCGCGTTGCTTGCCCTGCGAAGCCCTCGGCGAAACAGGGTCCCTAACGCGGTTTCCCGTCCCCCCCTTCAGTTTCTTCGTTGCCTCATCGGGACCGCTCGTAGAGCGGTGCTACATTTTACGGGTGGAGCCGCGCTCTACGAGCGCCTCCCCACCCGCCACATCCGCACCCACCCGCCTTCGCGCCAACGCTTCGTGTGCGCTATTCCCACATACAATTCCATACCCGATTCGGTCAACTCACGCTTCCTTCTGCCGCGCCGTCGGGTGAAACTCGAAGGCGCGTCTGTTCGACGAGAAGGGAAGAAAGGAATTGAGATCGCACCTCAGCCGTTCTAGGATAGTGCCATGACGAAGGTACTCGAAGAAGCGTTTGCCAAAGCGGCGTCTCTGCCGGAAGCAGAACAGGATGCGGTTGGCCGGTTTCTCATTGCCGAGATCGAGGCCGAGGCCGTCTGGGACGAGGCGTTTGCCGCATCCCAGGACGAACTGACCTGCATGGCGAGGGAAGCCTTGGCGGAATATGACGCAGGCCAAACGAAGCCGCTGGACACGAAGCGTGACTTCTGACACCACTCGCGAGTTCCGTCGTCGGCTTGCCGCCTTGTCCCCTGATGTCCGGGCATACGCCAGGCGAGCGTACGCCCGCTGGATGAGGGACCCTTGGCACCCGTCCCTGCAGTTCAAGACAATCCACCAGACCCTTCCCATCTACTCCGTTCGTATCGGACTGCACTGGCGAGCCATTGGCGTCAAACGGGATGACATGATTGTGTGGTTCTGGATTGGTTCCCACAAGCACTACGACCAGAAAGTCGAACAACTGAGACGGACCCAATAGCCGAGGAGCGAGGACCGTCGAACCAAGCCTCGCATGCGACTTCGGAAACCGCGCCGGGTGCGGCTTCCCCAGCGCACAAAGGCTGACATTAGACCCAGCGGATGAACAAGAAATTAACTGCGAATACCGTATTTGTGCCGGCAATTCTGATCATCGTCCTTCTGGTGTTTATGCCATCGTTTCTGCGTGCTCGTCGAACGTCACACCGGAATGCCTGTCTCCACAACCTACAGCTTCTAAATTCAACGATCCAGTCGACGGCCATGGTGAAGGGATGGTCCGAAGGCCATGCGATAGACGTCGATGTAGTCATACCGTATCTGCCAGAGAGACGTTTGCCATCTTGTCCTTCTGGGGGGGAAGTATCTGATCGGAAAGATTGGGGAGAACCGTTCTTGCACCGCTCACGGAATTGCACCTGTTGTTAATCTTGTGCCAAATGACCATGATCTCGATCAGGATAGGAAGCCCCATCGCTGAGCCCCCCTCCCACACCACCTTATGTACGGGTGCTGATGATGAGACGAGGTCAAAGAGAACACCAGGTGCAATTTCCACCCGTTTCTGCAAATATTTCGCGTGTTCCCGGGTTTTTGCTATTCCCGATGTGCCGAAAGGCCCACCGTCTACAGCTCGTCCCATGACTGAATGACATGGGTCTTGTGCTCGCGTTTCAGTGTTACCACCAAACATCTTGAGATGGTGGTCGATCGTGCTGCAGAGAACGCACGACCGGTGGCTGTGATAGTCAGCGATGTTGGTTCGGCTGTGACGCTCAGTTCCGGTTTCAAGGTGGATTCCTGTGCAAGAATCGGCGGCGTTGAGTCCAGGTGGTACGTTGTCCCATCCTGAGTCCAGCCGTTCCAGGCGGTCTCCTGAGCTTTCTTGTTGAACTCGTGCAGGGCGAGATTTATCCCTGCCTCCGCGGCATACAGGGCCTGTGTACGAGCCGTGGAATCCTTCGTGATCCGGTACTCCGTCAGAACCAGACTGGTTACGGAAGCAAAAACAACCGTGATGGTGGCCACATAAAGGAAGGCTGCCGCCAGTGAGAACCCCTGCTTGGATCTAACGATTTCCGTGTTCATGACCCGCCTCTGTTTCGCCTCGCGGTGACAAGCGAAAAGGTGTTGGTGGAATGTTGGCCCCGGCCGGTTTCGGCAAGGTGCAGCGTCGTGCGAATCAGCGCCACACTCCCGGCGTCTGCCGCTGGCGCGCCATCACGCGTCAGTAGATCCACCTGTATGCCTGTAACACCCGCACAAAGGCGGCGGCAGGGGGCGGCGGTGTGTCGACTCAGAACTCCTTCCTCGAGGACGTACAACACCTGGCCGTCCAGTCCCTCTACGGTCAGGGGACTCGATGGCAGGGATGACATCGAGACGGTTCGTGCTTCCCGGATGTCGTTGGCAATGACGGCCAGTGCATAGCGGGCCCCCGCATGTTTTCCCCGATATCCCGTCAAGGCCGTGGCGGCACGATTCAGACTGGCGAATGTTGTCAGAACCGTGGCCGACAGCAGTGCCATGACCACCACCACGAACATGACCTCCAACAGCGTGAAACCGGAGTTGGCGAAGTGTCTTGCTGAAGTCATGGGCGTTCCTTACCGCGGTTGGCCATCAACGTTGCAAACGCCAGTTCCTGCGCCCGGCCGTTCCGGTTCACCCACGCGATCCGTACAGACACAACACGGATTCCCTCATTTCCCGGTTCGTCGTTCACCGGCAGGATTCTGACTTCGCCTTTTCCCTTCCTCAGCACGGTGAGGTCCAGGGCCATAGATGGGCTCAGTTCCATGAATTGGTCACGGGGCATGGCGCGGATACGTTCCATCTCCGATTCGGCGGCCAAAGCCGCATGCAATTCGCTTTTCATATCGTTCACGACGCGCATGCTCTGATAGGCCAGCGCGAAAACACTGACGAAAGCCGCAGTTACCACACAGAGGGCGATGACCACCTCCACAAGCGCAAAACCGGATGTCCCCTCTACCATCGCTGCGGCGCGACGGAACGCAGGGCAAAGCACCAGTGGTGTGCGGCATCCTGCAGATGCAGGTGTTTCCTGTTTCAATATCTGCATCACCTTGTGAAGTTGAGTTCCCATTGGACTCCCATCATTCCGAATAACGTGCCGGCAATTGTCAGCACCAGCATTCCGAGGACAATCACCACGCAGGGCGTGAACCACCGTCGCAAGGTGCGTGTGGTGTGGCTGATATCCTGGTGCAGCCACTCGGAGAGGGTTTCAAAACCGCCCTGCGGATCCTGCCGTGCCGCCGCATTGGCCATAAGCCAGGGGTAGGTATACGAACCCAGCTCCATGCCTTCCCATGCCTGCGCCCAGTGTTCCCCGCCGCTGACACGGTCAATAAACGTCTGCAGACGTGTCTTCAACCAGGGCGAAACCGTTGCATTCAGGCTCCAGCGCGCGGCACCCAGTACATCCTCGCCGGAGGCCATGAAAACGCCCATGCTTTGGGCTAGATCACGGACCAGCAGACGCCGCTTCTCACGGGCAATGAACGGAACCCAGGGGAGCAGCGCCTCCCGAAGGGATGCGCGTTTCAATACAAAGAGGAGCAACATACCAACCAAAAAACACACCGCGAGGACCGTGTTCACCCAGGCCAGCATCAGCCCTGTCCAAAGGGACGGTGCCGAATTGAAATCCCGAGCCATCGCGAAAAAGATCGGCACGATTATCTTTTCCTGGAGTAGTAACACCAACAGGATCACGGATACCTGGAAAATGAGTAGTGGCATGTAAGGAAAACGGTCGTCAGCCACCGCCTGCTGATACTGGATTCGCTTCGCCATGAGCGGCAAGACGATTTCCAACTGGTCCTCGGCTTCCGCCTTCTGCACGGCGACTGAGTAGTATGGAGGGAGCTGGGATCCCAGGTGGCGTTCAAGGGACAAGCCCAGCGACTGGCCTTCTGAGAGATCGCGAATAAGGCGCTTCAACCGACTGGACCAGCGGCGTGTTTTGCTCCAACGGACCTGGGCCCACATCCTGGACATGATGCTGGACCGGTTGAGATCCTCCAGGAGCCATCCCAGGATGGATACAATCGGGACCTGCATTTTCACGGCCAAGGCCAGGGTTTCTACAATCTGCAGCGCATACATCTCGCTCCGTCGCCGGCGGCGATAGCCAAACCAGGGAATCACCTCCCTATCGATCATTTCGTTCATGTCATGTCTCTCACAGGCCGCTGACTGCGCGGTGCACGCTGACAACCGGGGCAAAGACCAGGACGACCATCAGCAGCGCGGCGGTTGTCATCATCAGGATACCCATGATGCTCCATGTGGCTGCGGCGTTGCGCGTCATCACCAGGACGTCTTCTTCATAGTGCTTCTGGAGGTCTCCCATTGAATCCGCCAGTTGCGCTTCCGGTTTGAACTTGAGTGTGTCTGAAATCAGGGAATCGATAGCCTTCTCGCAGGACAGTAATTCGGCCAGGTTGCCACCCTGTGCGGCCTGATCCGCCACCCGTCGCAAGGCCGCCTGTGTTTCAGATTGCTGGACGACGAGTGCGGATGCGCGAAGGGCTTCCGGCATCGGTTGGTGTCGTTCCATGAAAATGCGGTTCATGCTGCAGATTCGCGCGGAATCGAGAACACGTCCAACTCCTGCGGCGCCTGGCAGGTGGTCCAGAAGACTGACCATGGCCCGGTGTGCGTAAACCGTGCCGCTGTACAACCAGGCGGTCGTGATCCAGCACAGAACAAGCAGGGCGGCCAGTACCGGCCAGTACTGTCTCGCCGCGTGGCTGACTTTCAGGCTGGCGTTGATGAAGACCGGTACCGTGGCACCACTGAACGCCATCTGGGCGTATGCATCCTCAAAGATAGGCATCAGGTATACGGCGATGCCCAGGAAGAGTATAGCTGCCATGTTGAGGACAAAAAGGGGATAGGTCATGATCTCACGGGCCTTACTGACCAGGAATTGTTCAAACCGGCTCTCTCTCGCCACCGCATAGAGGATCTCCGACAGGGAATCCGTTGATTCTCCAACGGCAATCAGCCGGACATGGAAGTGGTCGAAATACCGCGGATAGGCAGCCAGGACTTCCGAAAGCTTTTCACCGTTGCTCGTGCGGCCGCGAATCTCCTTAAGTATCCGGCGTACGTCGGAACCCGGGATCGACTGGATCAGTCGACGGAGGCTGTCCGGAAGGGGAAAGTTTGATTGAACGAGCAGGGCGAGCTGGTGATAAAAGTCAGCGATTGTGGCGGCTCTTGCCTTCATAATACACCATCACTGCAACGCTTCTGACCACTCAACTCTAGCAGTAAGCGGTTTGTAGTCAAATACGTTTCAGCCTGTATTTCTGCGGCGGCACGACTTGTGCCCTTGCGCCATCCCTGGCAACGCGATAGCCTGTCCAGGTGTCACCCTGAAATTCGAGGCCGCCATGTTACAGGAAGAACCACAGGACTTCATAGCGCGGATTCTGAAGGAAGCCATCCAGGCCGGTGCGAGCGATATTTACCTGCTGCCGTCGAGAATGGACCTGGAAGTCCGGTTCAAAGTGAACGGGATACAACGTGACGCCGCACGTGTTCCGTGTGAGTTCGGCGAGAAGTGCGTGACGCGAGTCAAAGTGCTGGCGGGTCTCTTGACCTATCGGACCCGCATCTCACAGGATGGTGTCATCCATGAAGGCAATGGCCATGAGCGGGTTGAATTGCGTGTGGCCGTCATGCCCTCCCGCTATGGCGAGCGCATTACCATTCGCGTTCTACAGAAGGCAACTGGCCCCTTGTATCTGGAATCGCTGCAGTTTCCGCCGGACGCCGTTGCCGCATTACGCTCCATGTTGGCCGCTCCGGCGGGGATGATTGTCCTGACCGGGCCAACGGGTTGTGGCAAGACAACCACCATCTATGCGTTGGTCCGCGAATTATTACGCCAACAGCAGGATACGGCCTCCATCATCACGCTGGAAGACCCCATTGAGTCGGAAATAGAAGGTATCACCCAGGTTAGCGTCAGGGAAGGTGACGGGTGGGGTTATGCCCAGGCATTGCGCGCATCGCTTCGACAGGATGTTAAGACCCTGGTCGTGGGTGAAATGCGCGATCCTGATGTTGTCCGCGTGACGTTGGATGCAGCCCTGACCGGACACCGGATCATTACCACGTACCATGCCGGGGATATCGCGTCTGTCTATTCACGGATGCTACACCAGGGGTTTGAACCTTTCCTAGTTGCCTCCGCGATCACGGGAGTCGTGTCGCATCGCCTGGTGCTTCGTAAGGACGGGAAAGGACGGGTCCCGATTGTCGGAGTCCTGTCGCCCACCGACGAATGGCGCGACTTCATCACGCAGAATCCCGGGCTAAGCCAGTTACGGCGCAAGCTCTGCGAATTTCCGTCCGCCGACCTGTCCGCCGTTGCCCGCCAAATGATAGACGCTGGCATCATCGATCAGGATGTTCTGAAGAAGATCTGAATACCACGGGGCATACAAACTATCAAACCTGCCGCCGCATCCGCGGTCACCCGCCTTCGCACGGACGCTTCGGCGTGGCACGTCGACCGCGGCTACAGCCGGATACTCCCACCTCCTGTAGCCGGTCTCGGCGAGGGCCGGAACCCTTCCCGTCCTATTCCGAAGAATACAGAAACAGATACACCATCTCCCTTACACACCAGGAACTCCGCAAATTCGCCAAGGTGTGCAGGCAATAACGCGATTAATCTGGAAACTTTCTTGTGTTTCGCACCATCGAGGATATGCTGAATTAGTTGTCAGGAGACTCCTGACATACGGGAGAAAAATATGTTACAAGCACCGATTCATAGCGACTTGAAGGTGGATGCTCTTGATGCGGCCCCTATGATTATCGCAGTTCACGACACTGATCACAACATTGTGTGGGCGAATAAGGCATACCTCAAAGCGACAGGATTTTCACTTCAGGAGATCGAAGGAAAAAAGTGTTACTCGTCTTGGCGGCTTGATAACCCATGCCGCGGCTGCCCGGTGACGCTAACTATTCAGGACGGAGAACCACACGAAGCAGAGTTGACGCCGCAGAATCAGGATCGCTGGCCCATCTCGCAAGGTTCGTGGCTGTCAAAGAGCGCGCCACTTAAAGACGCGAAAGGCCGCATCCTCGGTGCAGTGGAAACGGCTCATGACATCAGCGACCGCAAACAGGCCGAGGTTGCGCTGGAACAGCTAAATACAGAGCTGGAAACGCGTATCCGGCAGCGCACCGCGCAATTGGCCGAAGCAGAGGAAATTCTGAGAAATGCATTCGATTGTTCGCCTATTGGGAAGGCACTGGTCGCCCCCGACGTGTCTTTTCTGAAGGTGAATACCGCGCTTTGCCGGATGTTGGGCTATTCCAAAGAAGAACTGCTTACGAAAACCTTTCAGGAATTTACACACCCGGATGATATCGAAGCGATTCTTGCGAATAACAAACAGGTGCTGGTGGGCGAGATTGACACTTACGAGATGGAGATGCGCGGCTTTCGCAAAGAGGGGAGCCTTGTATGGGCTGAGATTCATGTGTCATTGGTCCGTGATAGTGCTGAACAACCATTATTTCTCATCGCCCAGATTCAGGACATCACCGGGCGCAAGCAGGCTGCAAAAGAAACGGAAGAACTCAGGGCTCAGTTTATGCAAGCCCAAAAAATGGAAACGGTCGGACGTCTGGCCGGTGGGGTGGCACACGATTACAACAACATGCTCAGCATCATCATGGGATACTCGGAGTTATCTATAGAAAAACTGGAACCGGAGAGTCCGCTACGTGACAACCTGAAAGAAGTTTTGAACGCCGCCGAACGCGCCACAGGCATTACCCGGCAGTTGCTGGCCTTTGCCCGTCGACAAGCCATTGCTCCCATAGTGCTCGACCTGAACGCGATCATGAAAGACATGCTCAAGATGCTCCAGCGGCTCATCGGTGAAGACATCGATCTGGCCTGGATCCCAGGAACAGACCTGTGGTCTATAAAAGCAGACCCCTCTCAGATCGACCAGATCCTGGCCAACCTCTGTGTTAACTCCCGGGACGCCATTACCGATGTCGGCAAGATCACCATTGAAACGAAAAATGCAATATTCGACGAAGCCTACTGCGCCGACCATGCAGGGTTTATTCCGGGGGAATACGTGATGCTGGCGGTTAGCGATAATGGCTCTGGTATGGACCAGGAGACCCAGGACCAGATTTTCGAGCCCTTTTTTACCACAAAACAGCCCGGCAAGGGGACCGGCCTGGGCCTTGCCACGGTGTATGGCATCGTTAAGCAAAATGCCGGGTTTATAAATGTATATAGTGAACCGGGCACTGGAACAACCTTTCGCCTCTACTTGTCCCGGCATGCGGGAAAGGCATACAGCCTTCAGAAGAAAAACACCGCGGAAATCCCGTATGGCAGTGGCGAGTCTGTTTTAGTTGTTGAAGACGACGTTTCGATACTGAACCTCACCCGAAGAATTTTAGAAGAGCTGGGTTACACCGTGCTGGCCGCGAATACACCAGAGGAGGCCATACGTCTGGCCGAGGAGCATGCCGGCAAAATTCATCTGCTTATCACAGACGTGGTGATGCCCAAGATGAACGGCAGAGATTTGTCCATACGGCTGCAGAGCCTTTTCCCGGAACTTAAGTGTTTGTTTATGTCCGGCTACACGGCAAACGTGATCGCCCATCAAGGTGTTCTGGAAGAAGGCGTGAACTTCATCCAGAAGCCGGTTTCAAAAAAGGACCTGGCCGGCAAAGTCAGGGATGTCCTGGGAAATTCCGGGTGAACGTCTTGATGCACAGAGAATCCAAGGACAACGGAATGCTATTTCATCGCAAAAAGGTCTTTCAGGTGGATCTTGTATGCCGGTGACGGTTTCGAGGGTTTCCCGTCTTTGTCGGTATAGACAAGGAACAGGAAGAAATCGGTGCCCTGCCGGAGCCCCCGCAACATCTGGCCGGAGGCCTTCCAGCCTTTCCCGAGTTTAAGCGCACCCTGACCACTCGCATACGGGCTCACCCAGATATCGTACCCGGTGGCATCCGGAACCGGATCGAAGTGAACGTAACAACGCGTCCCGTCTGCCTCCTGCTCGGGAAGCGTCGTCTTCTGTATCCGGATTGCCGGCCCCACCCCCGCGGCCTCAAGATCCCTGACAGGATTCCCGAGTTCGGGTATCCCCTTGGGCACCGGCATGCGCAGACGGGATAACCTCACCGTTTCCGGATCCTCATCGGCTGGATACTCATACTCGGCGTAGAGATCGCCCAGAAGAACATCGTCCAGCCGGGTCGGTTGAGGGTCATTCACATACAAGGCATGGGTCCGCCGTTCCACAAACACCTTTTCGATACGCAGCGGAAGATCCACGATCCCGTCCCCGGGGCCGTAGTGGCCCCACCAGGTACTGCCGTGTTCCCTGAAGGTGTCGTATGGACTGTTGGCAGGCAACTCGAACCGGAGATAACGCCAGCCGTCAAAACAGAAGACACTCCAGTTATGGATATCGTCGGCATTCCATTCATCCCGGGTCCCGACACTGATCCACCGTTCTCCCTTTGCATCACGCAGGGAATATACCACCCGTCCCCAATCACTGTCGGCATGCACCCAGAGTCCGAGATGACTGGCCTTACCGGGAATTTCAACGGCCTTTCGCGGGACCAGCGCGGTGTAGTACGGCATAATAAAACGGGCCACCTCCTGCGTTTCCAGGTGTATGGCCAACGCTTTGCCCCCCATCGCCACGGGGGCATCGGCTGGTTTCACCGTCATCTTCCCGGGAAACCGTCGTATCTGGTGGAAGTTACTGTCGGCGTAATCAGTGTCCGGCTTGTCGGACACTGACCAGCTTCCGTCACCGAGAGACACCAACCGCCGCGAATCCGGCAACGGCACCGCGTCGTCGTGTGATGCCGGCCCCAGGGTAATCTGCGGTGCGTTGGTCAATCCCTGAACAAAACGGGGTTCCGGCCCAATGGTGAACGTGAGTGTTCCGTTGGCTTGAACACTGGCAACCGGATTATCCATGGCGTCAAAGACTGCCGGGCGACTTCCTTCCGGGAGCGAGAGGGTAACCGGTCGGCTGCCGCGAATGGTCCACACCACATGCACAAGGTCCTGGGTCCGTTGGTAGTGCTGATACTGCAGGCAGTAGGCCGAAAGACTTCCGGTTGGTATCCATGTCCGGAAATTGCACCGGTTCAACTGACGGGTCATCGTGGCATGGGCCGCATAGACTGGTTTTGGCCGTTGATGGGGAATCCGGTGCATGAGTCCGCCACCGTAGTGCTGTTCACCCCAATATCCGCTGCATTCAAACACACTCCATGCGCCGGGAAACTGGTCGACTCCGTACGCACTCAGGATCAGTGCACACCGCAACATCTGGTTCGCGCATGCTTCCTGGGTCAGGGCGCCCGGCCGTGTCGGAAGGCAGGGCCCTTCATAGATGGGCAGAACCATGTTCGTCTTTCCGGCCTTCCTGAATTCTTCCCTGCACATCCAGAGACGGTGCAATGTTACCTGGTGAATCTGCTGTTCGGGCAACCGCTCAAATACCGGGATATCCACGGCTATCCCGTCGATCAGCGGGGCAACGTCCTTGCTCATCCGGAGGAACAGGGCCGTGAACATCGGGTCTCCATGCGGGAACATGATCTTGACGTCCGGCCAGAGCTTTCGAACCACCGGGACCCCCACCTTGAGTCCGCGAAGGAAATAGTCGAACCGTTCCTGCTCGGCGGCGGACAACTTAACCGGCGGTTCCCCGAAATAGTCGGGCAACGCCCCTGATGTGTAAGGACCGATATGGGGTTCCGGGTAGAACGATACATATCGTGTCTGCGTGATCGGGCTTGGAAGGGTCTCGATTTCACGAAGGGCCTTCACGAACATTTCCACCGCAGCCGTCTCGGTGGTCTTGGTCAGGTTTCCTGCCAGTGCTGCAGTCACATAGTGGTCCTGTCCCGCAAATTGTTTGAGCGAGATCATGCCGTACTTGCGGGCGATCTCCTTGACGGACTCGGGCGATGTCTGGAAGGTGCCCCCCCGGCACTCTCCACCGGCGAGCGCCAGGACCAGGAGTTCCTCTTCCGGGCCCGGAGTCCCATGTGCGCCGGCCCATAACCAGGAA
Source organism: Lentisphaerae bacterium RIFOXYC12_FULL_60_16 (assembly GCA_001803315.1). GTDB lineage: Bacteria > Verrucomicrobiota > Kiritimatiellia > UBA8416 > YA12-FULL-60-10 > YA12-FULL-60-10. The sequence goes on along the minus strand of MHBQ01000039.1, from coordinate 15,779 downwards.
CCAAAACAGATCCCCTTGCCGGGCTCCCAGTTTCCGCGTTCACGGGTGTCCTGATGGAGGTAGGCAAGACTCACCGATTCAGTCCACAACGAACCGGCATCATCCATGACCACGGTTACCTCGTGATATCCAAATCGCTTCAAAGGAATCGGAATTTTGAAGGATGTGCCTCCAGACGCGGGCACACTGATTGCCTTCACCTGTTTCGTCGTTTCATCCCCGTCATAGCTCCGGGTCGACAGGGTGATGCTGACCGGACGCGGTTTTGCGGTCAGATTGCTCAGTACGATCGTGTAGGACGGCTGTGCGGGAGCCGTCCATACATGTGCAATCGTGTCCGGGGCAACCACCATCTGGACAGGAGCCGATTCAAAGGTCATCGCGTAAACATGCACACTGCTCGGCAAACCGGCGGCATGGTAACTGTAAAATGCAGGATCAGGATATCCACGGAACAGGCGGACCGCTTTGGTAATCTCCACGGACAGGGTCTTCAGGTCATCAAAGTCCGCCAGCACCCCGGGATCGATCGGGATCGTGACATGGTGAAGGTTTCCCTTGCGACCCCCCTTTAACCGTACGGGAAGATCCGTCGTGCCGGAAGCCTTGCCGTCAAATGCCGGGACCTTACCCGGCACGTTCACCGGGGCCCCGGCCTGTGGCCGGTAGAATTGGAATGTCACGTCAGGCACACTGTTTGGCTCATTGTCAGCCGCAGCCACAAGATGGATGGCCCGATATCGCCGAAACGGAAGGTTGACCCGAAGTCTGGCTGGATTCACACTCGTCACATCGGGCCACCGGCCACCGAACGGGCCGTTATGCGAGTAGAGATGTCCCTCCAGGTATCCCCCCTGGAACCAGCTTGTCCCCACATCCAGATGATCACGCGATTGTGCATCCGGTTCGGCAAAGATAAACGGAACCCCATCCACCGGCACAGGAACCCCGGCAGGCGGTAATTCCGCGTGGTCCACGGGCGCTCCGTTCAGCGCTCCCGCATTCACATACCCGTCCAATCGAACCGGTTCATAAAGGGGGCTGATATCCACCAGGGAACGCGCCGAGAATCCTCCGATGGCTGTATGCGCGGTTGTATCCACACGGAGCATTCCTCGGGTCGCCAGGCCTTTAGCTTGTCGGTCAAGAAGGATACGATCATCGAGGTAGATACGATATCCACCTTCTCTCAACTGGGCGCGAACGGTAAACCAGCGGTCTTCCAACGCAGGCACGGAAGCGGATTCATGTTCAATTTCCTTCCTGAGTTGTTCAGGCCAGCCAAGGTTACGTTCGGAAATCTCGTTCAGTCGTACCGCCTGGACAACCTGGGGAGGGGCGCTCGTGACCATAACCGGGTCTGAGATCGTGCACTGAAGGGCGTTCCCGGCCCCCCCGCGGATGGAACAGGAAAAGAAGATCGTCCGCTCGTTGACACTGGACGGATCCTGCACCGCCAGTGCAAGACGAAAATAGACGGTTTCCTGGAGCTTGGGATGAAACTGGAACCGGATCGCCACCTCGGTCCCTGCCGGGTACCCTGTGTGTCGTGTCAATCGGAGGCCATTCGCGTCCCCCACGAGAGCCGGACAGCCCAGGATGTTCGTTACGGTTCCTGACACCCGTTGCCGGCGGCTGTTCTCCAAGGTCCAGGAAGCGAGATCTCCGCCCAGGATCCTGCCAAGTTCCGGGGACGGATTCCCGTCCGCGGCCTTCCACCAGCTTACTGCCCTTCCCGTTTCAGCCAGACCCCCGATAGCCACACCAAGTAGACAAAGGCCAAGAACCACGCCGATTCGTCGGTGAAATGATGATTGCATGACGGGAAATTCTCCTGCGCTTTTTGTTCTCGCTTGCACCATCGGCTTTAAGAATCAGGGAACGACCTGGCGACGTCAAGGGAATCCAAGGGCACCAGCACGAAGCGTCGTTCGATGATCCGTGACATGCAGTGGTAGTATCACAAAGGAAACAGCAGGTGCAATTTCCACAAATTTCTGCAAATATTTTGTTTGTCCCTGAATTTTTCAAGATTCCGGGCACCGGATGATCGGCCAACAATGCACCATGTTGCTCACTCAGGCACGTTCGCAAGAAACCACATGAAACGTAACCCCACATGGCTGTTGGCGGGCGGACCGGGATCCAGCCGGAAACACCTGGTTGAATTGCTGGCCCGGGCCTTGTCCGACAGCGGACAGGACTCCCCCTCGGTTGCCTACCTGGGTTCCGCCAGCGAAGACGATCCGGGTTTCTTCAAACGCATGGCGGACCTGCTACAGGCTGCCGGGGCCGGAGCAGTCACGCTTGCCCCGACTGTGGGTAAACGGGTTCGGATCGAAACCACAGAAACCCTGCTGAAAAGCGCCGATGTCATTTTCGTCAGCGGCGGCGACGTGGAGGCCGGCATGGCCGTGCTGGCAAACCATGATCTCATCGCGTTTCTGCTCGGTTTGCATGCTGCCGGAAAAGCATTCATCGGATTGTCGGCCGGCAGCATCATGCTGGCCAAAGGCTGGGTCCGGTGGCGGGACCATCAGGACGACTCCACCGCCGAACTTTTCCCCTGTCTCGGCATTGCCCCGGTTTATTGCGACACCCATGCCGAAGCCGATGACTGGGAAGAACTGCATGCCTTAATGAAACTCCTCCCCGCCGGACAGACCGGTTACGGCATCCCGTCACCTTCCGCCCTGCGCACCATCCCCGGCAAGCCCGTCGACTGCGTCGGTCCCGGCATCGTCACCTTCACCCGTTCGCCAGGTTAGTCTCCATGGCGTAAGGTGATTCGATGCTATCTGATTGATATGCCGCCTATACAATGTTAACATACTTACATGAATCGGAACATCACCGAACGGCATCGGATGTCTGACAAGCGAAATGATGATTTTGTTCCCGGTTCTCCGGCCGACCGGATCAACCTGGTCTGGTCACTTACCCGGGAAGTCACATCCTTGAGCAACCGCCATCATGTTGAACGAAGATTACAAAGACATGTTACAAGCATTGTCCGGCGAGCCGTGTTCGAAGGAAGTGCTTAAGTAAGCGCCATTCCGGTCAGCGGTCAGTCATTCCACGGAGCGGCTCCGAAACCGTTTGATGCGCCCGTTTCCACTTCCATTCCTCCACGGCACAAAACACGCGCGGCACGATGAACAGTGTGATCAGACTCACCGCCATCCCACCGACTGAGGGAATCGCCATCGGCTTCATCACGTCCGCACCACGGCCTACAGACGTCAGGAGGGGAAGCAAGGCAAGGATCGTTTTATCGTTTCGCGGTTCACCGTCTCCTGCATGGGTTACAGTCGGCGGGCCACCGCCTCAACAGCTTTCATTCCCTGTCCGAATCGCGCCATGGCCTCGCGATGTGTGGCCAGTTCGCCATACGGCAGGAAACGAACGCGCAGATCGCCGATCCGGCTGAACGCGGGCCTCGCCAGTTGCGCGCGAACCTGCGCCTCGCGGTCATCGGGCGCGACCAGGAAAAGTCCCCGGGCCGAATCGGCGGCGCCCTGCGCCAGATCGAGCAGACGCACGATGCCGGAATAGATCGAGGTGGTATGCTCAACCTCAAACGCACCGCTCACGCGCCCCGTGCCGTTTTCGATCCACAGCACATCAATCAGTCGCACGGCCTCCCCGCCCGGCGCGTCGGTCAGTGCCCCGGGCAACGCGTCGAGGCAGCCATCACTCAATCGCCCTTCGCCATAGGCCCGGCCACGATCATTAGCGGCAATCCATACGTGGAAGCCCAGCGCCCGTCCCAAATCGCGGAGCCATCCCTGTACCTACGAATGGGTGTGATCGGCACCCTTGAAAATCTGCCGTTGCTCGGCAATGGAGCCCACCACCGTTTCCAGGGACGAGTGTTTGTACACATTCCCGAACGTATCCGTTTCGATCTCCGCGACGACTTGCGCGATGCCGCTGCGAATCGACCGGAAGTTCTTGAGGCGGTCTTCCCACAGAAACCAGATGCGGTACGTCGAATTCGGATCGTCCTTCCATCGCGCAATCAGGGCGCGCAGGGGATCGTATGTATGTTCTTGCGCGTCCGGCATCCTCGTTTATCTCCGCTTACGGTTGCTTTAATGGGTCAGCCTGTTTTCTGCACTCCGGGCACTTGTCGACAAGCTGTCCGCAACGCTCACACATATGGACGAGTTCGTCCGTACCCACTTGCGTGTCGAGTACTCTGACCGTACCGCACGACGGGCAGGCCACTTTCCGGTATGTCGTCCCCCGCTTCGGGTGGAACCGGGCGACTTTCCGGTTACAGGTCGGGCAGAGAGCACCGGACTCGACCGTTGATGATTGTCCGACGGTTCCGCAACCGGTGACCAGCGCCGATAAGGCGGTTCCGCAGACCAACAGGCCTGCAACGAGCCATACTCTTGCACAATGCGTCGCTCTCATTCTCGCACCTCCTTTTACGTCCGTCCTACACATATACTCCTCGTTTCCCGTCCCCCCCCTTTTCGCGCTTCCAGGGAAGCGACATCGACGTCCAAGTCCCCGAGCCACGGCGTTCACGACGCCCGCCCTTCAGTCCCCGGTTCCCGTGCTACGGCAATGCGAAGAACACAGTCCGGCAGCCGCAGGACAAACTTGATTTCCTTCAGCAGGCAATAGAGCACGGGCACAAAGATGGGCGTGATAATGGCCATCATCATGCCGGCGAAGACCGGGATGGCCATGGGCCGCATGACGTCGGAACCGCGACCGGTGGACGTGAACACTGGCAGAAAGGCAATCACGGTCGTGGCGGTGGTCATCAGGCAAGCGCGCACACGGCGGCTGGCGCCCTGAACCGTAAGCTCCCGGATATCGTGTTTGGATCCGACTTCCGTTCCGGCGAAGCAGTCATTGAGATAGGTTGACAAGACGACGCCATCGTCGGTGGCAATGCCGAAAAGGGCGAGAAAACCCACCCAGATCGCCACGCTGAGGTTGACGGGGTGGATCTGCAGCAGTTCGCGCAGATTCACGCCGAACGGAGCAAAATCGAGGAACCAGGGCTGGGCATACAGCCACAGCATAATGAACCCCGCCATCCATGAGGACGCGATATCCACGAACACCAGCATCGCCGTCGGAATGTCGCGGAACTGGAGATAGAGGATGAGGAAAATGATGAAAAGCGACATCGGTAATACAACCATCAGTTTTTTCTCGGATCGGAGTTGATTTTCATAGCTCCCCGCGAAGCGGAACGACACATTCGGCGGCAGGATGAATTCACCGGTCTCCATCTTGTGGTTCAGGTAGCGGGCGCATTCCTCAACCACGTCCACTTCGGCCCGGTCCGGCTTTTTGTCGAACAAAATATAGCCGGTCAGGAAGGTGTCTTCACTCTTGATCTCCTGCGGACCGCGGACGTACTCAATGTCGGCCACCTGCGCAAGCGGCACCTGTGCGCCGCCCTCGCCTGCAATCAGGATGCGCTGCAATGTTTCGACGGAATCCCGCAACTCGCGTGGATACCGGACACGCACCGGGTAGCGCTCACGGCCTTCCACGGTGGTCGTAATGCGCTTGCCGCCCACGGCCACCTCGATGGCCTCCTGCACGCTGGCAATCGAAACCCCGTAACGTGCGGCAGACTCCCGGTTAATGTGGATTTCAAGATACGGCTTGCCGATAACGCGATCGGCGATGACGGTATTGGCCTCCACGGACGGAACGTCCTTGAGGAATTTCTCGATCTGGAAGCCGGTCTCCTCGATCGCCTCCAGCGTGGGGCCTTTGACTTTAACACCCATGGGCGCGCGCATGCCGCTTTGTAGCATGACGATTCGCGCGGCAATCGGTTGCAAGCGCGGCGCCGAGGTGGTGCCGGGCAATTCCACCGCCTTGACCAGGGCATTCCAGATATCGTCGGGCTCACGGATTCCCTCCCAGGCCACACGGCCCGGATTCAGGGCAGGATCCAGCGCGGGCCGCCAGAGACGGAACGGTTTGCCTCGCGGATGGGGAATGAGGCGGCCATCGGCATCGCGCTCGAACCGCCCCGGCACGGTGTAAGGTTCGCCGTCAGGCGCGGCGACCGGGGCGCCGTCCGGCGTCCGAAACAGATCGGTGTCATCCGGATCATGCTTGAACCGGAGCCGTCGCCCGTCGCGGTCGCTCAGAAATTGCGGCTTATAGTTGATCACCGTCTCGAACATTTCGGTCGGCGCGGGATCCAGCGGCGTGTCGGCCCGGCCCAATTTTCCAACCGCACTATCAATCTCCGGCACCCCGAGCATGGCCATATCCTGCTTCTGAAGCACATCGAGCGCTTCCCCGATGCTCGCATGCGGCATGGTCGTTGGCATAAAGAGGTAGGAGCCCTCGTCCAACGGCGGCATGAATTCCTTGCCCAGACCGGGAAACGCGTGCAGCACACAGGAGACCGGCGCAAATCGCTTCACCGGCTCCGGCAGCCAGCCGAACAGCCGTTCGAAGCCCAGCCACGCCAGCAGACCGAAAACGTAAACGATGGCCGGAACGACCGCAAACAACAGTTTGTGGTCCAGGCACCAGCGCAGCATGCGCGGATACAGCTTGCGATAACCAAGAAAGATGCCGAGAATGGAACCGATGGCGCCCCCCATCCACAGAAAATTCCGGATAAACCCTTTCTCCGGTCCGACCGGCAGCCATCGGGTCGTGAGCCATGCAGCCACGGCGAATACGACCAGCCAGATCCCCGAACGATGCATGCCTTTCAGGATTCGTTCGGGAATCCAGGCAGAACTGTATTGCCAGACCGCAAACGCCGCAACCAGCGCCCCGACCCACCGGTTCACAACGATGGCCAGCGCCACCCCTGTGCCGAAGAGCAACGCCAGACCCAAAGTCTTCAGCCGTCCCGGCATACCCCGCCGGGGGGGGGCTCCCTTTCCGACGATCAACACATGGGCCAACGCAGGGACAATGGTGAGTGCGACCACCAGCGACGAGGCAAGCACGAAGATGTAGGTGAACGCCAACGGCTTGAACAGCTTTCCTTCGGCGCCTTCCAAGGCAAAGACGGCCATGAAGCTGACGACGGTGGTGCAGACGGCGGTCAGCACGGCGCTACCCTCTTCGCTCGCGGCGCGATAAATCGTCTCCAGGCGATTTTCATTCGGCGTCGCCTCGTCGAGATGGCGCAGGATGTTCTCGCACACAAGAATTCCCATATCCACCACGGTGCCGATGGCGATGGCAATACCACTGAGGGCCACAATGTTTGCGTCCACACCAAACACCTTCATAAAGATGAAGCACATGGCCACCGCCACCGGCATCACGGCCGAAATCAGCGCCGAACTGCGCAGGTGCGTCACCATGACGAGAACCACAATGATGGTAACCAGGATTTGCAGGTACAGCGCACTACTGAGCGTGCCGAGCGTTTCGTAGATAAGCCCTGTGCGATCGTAAAACGGCACGATTTTCACCTGACTGAGCTTCACCCAGTCGGGCTGTTGCGCTTTCGGGACACTCCGCAGCCATTTCACCCAAGCGTCCTGGTTCAGTTCGGCGCCGGAGTAGGCTTCGAAGCCCTGCTCGCGCGCCACCCCCTCGACCTCCGTCCGGGTAGTTCGGGTAAAGTCAATGATCGCTTTGCGCGGCAAACCGGGCGCAATCCGCTCAATCTCGGCTTTGACGTTCTGAATGGATTTCAACGGGTTGGCGCCATATCGCACGACCACCACACCGCCAACCGCCTCGGCGCCTTCCTTGTCGAGCGCACCCTGTCGAAATGCCGGCCCTTTGGACACTCTGGCTACATGCCGCACCTGCAGCGGCGCCCCATCCCGGACACGGAGAACGGCCTCCTCAATGTCGGCCAGCGTTTTGATGAATCCGATGCCGCGGATAAGGTATTCGACCTTGTTGATCTCGATGGAGCGGGCCCCAATATCCAGATTACACTCCTTCACCGCGCGATAGACATCGTCCAGCGTCACATCGTGCGCGCGGAGCGCGTCGGGATCCACGTCAATCTGATACTCCTGAACGTAGCCGCCCACGGAAGCGACTTCGCTGATGCCTTCGGCGGAAAGCAGCGCAAAACGGACATGCCAGTCCTGGATGCCACGCAATTCATCCAGTCCCCACCCGCCGGTTGGGATGCCGTCCTCATCCAGGCCTTCCAAGGTGTACCAAAAGACCTGGCCCAGCGCCGTGGCATCCGGCCCAAGGGTGGGCTGCACGCCTTCCGGCAGCACTCCGGCAGGAAGACTGCTCAATTTCTCGAGCACCCGACTGCGCGTCCAGTAAAACTCGGCGTCTTCCTCGAAAATGATGAAAATGCTAGAGAATCCGAACATGGACCGACTGCGGATCGTTTTGACCTTGGGAATACCGAGGAGCGAGACGGTCAGCGGATAGGTGATCTGGTTCTCGATGTCCTGCGGCGAGCGGCCTTCCCATTCGGTAAACACAATCTGCTGGTTTTCGCCAATGTCCGGGATGGCGTCCACCGGAACCGGGTCGCGGATGAGACCGCCCACGTCCCAGTCGAACGGCGCCACCATGGCGCCCCAGACCATCGTGGCAATTACGATCAGGACGACCACCAGCTTGTTCTCCAGACAGAATCGTATCACCCGGTCCAGCAACGAAGGATTCTTGACGGGATGAGGCGGTGAGGAAGGCAACTCACTCATGGCTGTGACCTCCCCCGGACGGAATCGTCTCACTTACTTCGCCGCACATCAGCATGGATTTTCCGAAATAGGGATTCCGGACAGCCTGGTCCTTCTGCAGCCAATTGGCGCCGCGATTCTCAAACGCCATGGGACAATGTATTTCATAGATCGGTTCGGTTCGGACCGGACCGAACGTCTTGACGACGCGCGCCATCTCGGACGACAGCGAAGAAAATGCGGTGCGGAAAGATTCGATGTCTTTTGCCGGGATCAACTGGTCCAAAGACAGGTTCAAAACCTTTAACGACTGCATCCAGCGCGCATGGGCATCCCCGGCGAGAAGAGACATATCCACCTCCGCCAGGGCCTTCTTGGCTTGAGAAGCGTTCGTACGCGCGGCTTCCAGACTATCGTCGGCCAACGCATCGGCCATGGTCAGAACGCTGTCCAGGACAAGGTCCACCTGCTTCCGGAACGCTTCCGGTGCCGCAACCACCGGAAGAACCGCCGGCGAGGCTTCGCCGGGCAGGTGTTCGACCGGCGCAGATCCGCCATCGGGCGCCATCATGCTGGGTTTGCCCTGGATTTGCAGGGAGCTGTCGAGCTTGAAGGCGCCATGGACCACCACCCGCTCACCCGCTTTCAGGCCTTCTTTCACAAGGTAGTAGTCGCCCGCCCGCGGACCCAGGACCACATCGCGCCCTTCATAGACGCCTTCTTCCTTCGGCAAAGCGACATAAACCATGGCGCGTTTACCGGTAACCAGGGGCGCCGACACGGGAACCACCAGCGGCAGGACGACATCCGTCTCATCCGCGTCAACATACCCCAGTTCCTCGGCTCGCACGAGGGGCATTCCGCATACGTCGCAGGCGCCCGGACCGTCTTTGACGATTTCCGGATGCATGGGGCTGATCCATTTGCCGCGCAGATCGCTCCGCAACACCTTGCCGTCACCGGCCACGGCGGCTTTGACCACCGCACGGACAAACATCTCCGGTTTCAGCCGGCCGTCGGCATTCGCCACGATGACACGCACCTTGACCGTTCGCGTCATCGGGTTGAGAATCGGGTCAATAAAAGCAATCGTGCCTTTGAAAGTTTCACCCGGATACGCCTCCGCCTGAAACTCAACGTCCTGGGCATAACGCAGCCATGCCAGATCGGACTCATAGGCGTCGAGCTGTACCCATACGCGGGTCAGGTCCGCCACGGTAAACAGGCGCATTCCGGTCTCTACGTACTGGCCTTCCCGCGCCTCCTTTTCCACCACGATCCCGCCGATCGGCGAATAGAACGTCACATGATCGCGCACCTGGCCGCTACGTTCAATCTCCGCGATCTGTTCGGCCGTCAGGCCCCAAAGCCGCAGACGCTCACGTGTGGCGTTGAGCAGCGTCGCGGAAGCGGACGCGCCGCCCGCCGATTGTACGGCCTGCAGCAGCTCCTGCTGGGCCGCCACCATCTCGGGGCTGTACATGTCAGCCAGATGGTCGCCGGACTTCACCGGCATACCGGCAAAATTCGCGTATAGCCGGTCAATCCGACCCGCGACACGCGGAGCGATATAAGCCAGGCGGGTCTCATCAAATTGTACCTTGCCAACCATGCGAATTTCAACCTCCACGGCAAGACGTTCCACCGGCGCCACAACGACTTCCGCCCGTTTGCGCGCGGATGGCGAAAGCGTTATCTGGCGGGGCACGCCCGCCTCCGAGCCGGAGTCGCCCGCCACGGGGATCAAATCCATGGCGCAGATCGGGCACTTCCCAGGCTTGGGCTGACGAATCTGCGGATGCATGGAGCAGGTCCAGACTTCGGCGGCCCGGGCCGTAGGCCCGGCTCCGTCAGTTTTTTCGGACACATGACGCGAAAATAAGCAGCCTCTCAGCGCAAATCCCAACGCAAATGTCGCCAGGGCGACGGCAAGAAGGGTTCTTTTGCCGCGCGCTAATCCTTCCATGGCTTCCTTCATGCTCATACTCCCTTTCTTCTTCTCTTAAACATCCCCAGTGCTAATTGCTGGGAATCGGTTCGTGAACGTGGGGGACATGGTTTGTTCCAGTGCCAGGACCGGCCTTGCTGAAATGCGTGTCCGACCGGTGTCCGAACAAATGCGGCAACATGCAAATACAGCCCGCAGTCCCGAACACAATCAGTGCGGAGAGGCCTAACACCGCCAGTGAACGCAACAGGGAATGACTTTTCATGAACTCGTCCTCTTGTTGTCCTGCAAGGCCGCAAGCCGAATGGTCAGCCACGGCCGCAGTAGGTTTACGGTTAACAATGCCAGAAGATCGCCCTCGAATACAGACGCGAAGTGATAAAATGTTGTTGCCAGAATGCCGCATATCCCGCCAAATATCCATTGTTCGGGGCGCTTGCCCGGGGATGTTTTCGGCTCGACCAGCATGATGAAAGCGAAAAACAGGTTCGGTAGCAATAAGGCGGCGCGTCCCGCGTTAATGCTGGTCAACAGGACAATGCCGGCCGTTCTGGCGATGAAGTAGGCGAACGGCAGTGAGAGTCGCCGTAGTCGCATCAGGATCAATCCACCGCCAACGATCACGAGCACAGCTGAGGTGTTTCCCCACCAGTTGATCCGGTTGCCGAAAATCATCATGGAGACCACCAGGCCGAAGGCCGCCGGATTGAAAATGTGCTTGCCCTCATGAAAGACGAGCAATTTCTTGGACGCGATCGCAAGCACGGCGGCCGTCCATGCGAAGCGTGGGTCCGCGCCGGGCGCAACCAACAGGCCGACGATTCCCCCGCTGATTGCCGCACTCTGAAGGACGGCGAGCGGCACAGCGCCGAAAAGCGCCCACTCGGCCAGCATGGCGGCCGTCAGGGAAGTCCCCAGAATCGCCAGTTTCAGCGAAACGTCGTGGCCGCCGACAAGCCCGAAAATGGCCAGCGCCGCTAACAGGATCAGCAATGGCGTCTTGGGGTTCTTTAGTTTACGGATGGCGTTCATTTCATTCAGGTTCATAGCTCGGCCGGCAACACAACCATGCGCCCGGTCATATCCCCGTGGCCGGAACCGCAAAAGACACTGCAGAACACCGGATATTCTCCCGGCTCAGCGGGCGCGACGAATTCCGCCGCCTTGCGCTCACCCGTCGGGATATCCGTCGAAAAGTCCACTTCGGGAATCATCACGCCGTGGGAGACATCCCGGCTCTTTAACTGCAGGCGCACCCGTTCCCCGGCGCGAACGACCAAGGGGTCCGGGTCGAAGCCGTACTGGAATGCGTCGTAGTCAACGACTCGCACACCGTTCTCTGCCTGGCCGCTGGGTGTCAGCGTATCCGCGCGCTCCGCATCCAACGGTTTGCCAGATACGGCATGCCGGTGATGCGCTGGATCGGCATGATCGTGCGCCGGCGTCGCTGACCCGCGAGGCTGGTGCGCCCAAAGGACAAGCCCCAACAACAGCGCCAGTCCGACCAGGCCGACAATCCTGTACGCCATATCTTTGTGGTCTATGTTCATAGTCCATACCTCCAGGTGTCAGGTGTTGGGGGATAGGTGTCAAGCGAGCCTAACACCACCCGCCACCTCTGATCAGTGCTTATGCCCTTCGTGGCCCACGGCCTCTTTCTTCGGCTCGGCGGGTTTGGCGTCCTTGACTGCAGGGTGCAGAGCCACCCCCGCCGCTTCCATTGACTTGATGGTTTTCGCGGGGTCTTTCTGGACCGTGGCAATGCATCCCTGGCAACACACGTAGATTCGCTTGCCGGCGTGATCCACGTATAGCGCCTTATCGATCGCGCCGCCCATCACCGGGCATTCGGTTTGAAGTTTGGCCACGGTAATGCCCTCGGCTTCGAGGGCCTTGATATACTTGGCCGGATCCTTCTTTAGCGGCGCCTCACAACCCTTGCAACAGATGTAGACGCGTTTGCCCTCGTGATCGACATACAGATGCTTGTCGATCGCGCCGCCCATGACCGGACAGGTTGTCTGCAATTTGATTTCCGTTTTTTGTTCCTGGCTCGCGGGCTCGTGCTTGCCTGCGTGCGTCGGATGGTCATGTCCGCCACCCTGCGCCAGCGCCGACGATCCCGCCAACAATCCGCCGACCAAAAGACCAATTCCTAATGTCATGCTTTTCATGATAACCGAATCCTTTCTATACTTTTCGATTTGCTTCTGTTTTCTCTCGCCACGCTTCTCGTCAGTGACAGTTACAACCCACAAGGATCACAGCCGCCGCCAACGCAAAGACCAACATCATGAGTCTCGGCATCTTCACCGCCTTTCTGCCGACTCTGCGACGGATCGCTGTTCGCAACCCGTCCGATTGTTGACTCAATGGCATCCTCCCCCATGACCGCCACCCGTTCCGTAAGGCGCTCGCGCACCGTCATAGTCTCCGTAGGAAGCGCAACCGCCCGCCGCCAGGCTCATAACAAAGACCATAGCAATCATCGCAATCGTTCTAATCATCTTTTTCTCCTCTTTCTTTATTCGAAGCGTCTTTATTTTTTACCGGCACGGGAACGTCCAGCTTTACTCCGACATCATACTTGCCGACACTGCGTCCGGTCTCCCCGATCGCGATTTCCCGGTCCGCCGTCGCCCGTTCCAGCATCAGCCGGAATTCGAGCAGGGTGCGCTGGGCATCGATCAGCGTCATGAATTCCGCTTTTCCGGTCGAAAATTCCTGTTTGGCCACCTCCAGCGCCTGCGTGGCTTTGGGAACCAGCGAGGTTGTGAAAAGATTGATCCTTCGCTCCGCGTCGTGGAACTTGAAGACCGCCATGCTCAATTCGGCCTTGAGCATGTTCCGCATGTTCTCGCGCTCGCTGGTCGCTGCCTGAACCATGGCCTCGGCTTCCCGGATTTCCGCGCGGTACCTTCCCCACCAGACGGGGATCGTAATGCCCGCCATGAGACCCACATCGGTCTCGTCACCTTTCCCCTCCATGCCGGGCATGACCATCCAGCTCGCGCCGAGCATGAAGTCCGGCAGAACACGCTTGCGCGCCAGTTTCTCACGATAGGTCTCGGCGGCAATCATCGCTGTCGCGGCCTTCAATTCCGGGTTCAGGTCCTCCAGCATGTCGTCGAGCGACTCCACGTCCACGATCGCCGGCCCGGAGGGGGAAGCCTTTGGCCAGGAAAGCACGTCATACACCGGAAGTCCGAGCAGAGCGGCAAGTCCCGCCGACCGCGATGCGCGTTCATCACGTAGCGTACCCAATTCGTTGGCGAGTCGGTCTTTCTCCACCTGGGTCTTGATGAGATCGGAGAAGGGCGCCAATCCGGCCTTGTAACGGATGGTCACGACCTGTTCAAGATCGGAGAGGAGTTGGTGGTTTTCGTCCGTCACCTGGGTGGCTCGCGACAGGTAATGGTATTCGTGAAACGCCTTAACCACGTGATCGAACAGGACCAGGCGCTCCGCTTCGAAAGCATGCATGGCCGCCTCGGTTTCCGCCGCCGCGCTTTTTTCGCGAAGATCCAGCTTTCCGAACGCCGGGAACATCTGCGTCAGACTCGCCTGGTAGCGGGTGTCCATTTGCTCGATGAAATACTCGAACGACAGCGTCGGATCGTCCAGCGATCGCGCCTGCGGAATTCGCTCCATGGCCGCCGCCCATCGGTCGAACGATGCGCGCAGCCCGGGATTATGCGAAAAGGCATGATGGAGATAGTCATCGAGCGTCGAATTCCCGTTAAACCGCGGTTTTGCGTCCGGGGTGTCCGGCGCCGCATACATGATGCGATGCGCTTCATCGTGTCTGGCACGCAGGTCCCGCTCGGGAACAGAAACACAACTGGTCAACCACAGTCCTCCGCCCAGTGTCAGAACCAGCCGACAGAAACCGAACGAACAAAAGACGGATTCCAGCCTTCCGCTGGACCCGATGGTATTTTCCGGCTTCTTCATGATCATGACTCCACCTTCATCCCGCAGATGGGATCTTTTTCCATATTCTTTCCTGGGTCCGTGACCCCGTTTTCCTTTATTCCTACCACCATCGTATCACACGAAACGAAAGGCCTTTGTAGAACATGCATCATCCAATGTATATGGGGGAAACCCCTACTATCCATGACGCAATATCTTATATCAACGAGCCGGCGAACGAGCCGCACAGGCCGGGCAGGCCTGGCACACGGTATCTGCAATCAACCGGTTGAATTTCTCCTTCTGTTCCGGGCTCAACCAATCCCTGACGCGGCGAATGTGCGAAAGCGCGGCGTATTCGCCGTTCTCGTAAGCGCGGCACATCTCGGCGACCATGGCATCCGCCGGCGCGGGGTTATCGGCGGTCTCGTTCGCCAACGCCTGTCCCAGGCGCGCGCGAGCCCCGCAATGGTTCATACAGCAATCGTTCATCGTCGCGCCAAAATCCACATGCAACCGCTTGATTCCCGCAGCCTGTTCAGCATTGAGCTCCAATTCCAGGATCAGGAACGACACATCTTCCAAGCGGTTGAGGGGCGAACAGTCCCGTCCACAAACGGCCCTCCTTGTAACTCCGTACGCCACGAAGGCCGCAGCCAGGGCGATGGCCAGAAAACCGATTATTTGCTTATTCATCGGGGCCCTCCGGTCGTCATGGTGAGATAGGATCCAGCCAGTGTCTGCGAATGCAGCAACGGTTCGCCGGCATGACGGCTGTCGCGCATAGCCGGCATGGAAAACGCCAGGCCGACACCGAATACAATTCCCGCGGCAGCGGCCATGGCACTGGCCCAGGCCGGATACGGCACAACCCATTCACGCAGGCGGTCTAATATCGAAAAACCCGGCAATTTCGGGGCGGAAACGGCGTGAATACGTTGCCAGACAGCCGTTTCGAAGCCGGCGTGCGGTTCCATGCCTTTCCAAGCGTGAAGCAACGCGGTTAGACCACAGTCGTCGTCCTGAATAGGGCTTTTTTTCGGATTAAAAGGTCGACCTTTCATATGTTTTCCTACCCTCCCCTCCAACTCGTGTAACGCCGCCGCCCGGAAAAACCCTCGCAGGAAACTCAAAAAAGAGAATTCGCCACCCGCCTGCCCCTTGAACCCATAGGGATCTAACCAAGCAGGGCCGCAAGTTGCCGGCGGAGGAAGTGCCGCGCGCGGTACAGACGCGCTTCGACCGATTTCCGCGTACACTTCATAACGGCCGCAATCTGGGCATCGGAA
>MHBQ01000038.1:9122-18072 GCA_001803315.1 Lentisphaerae bacterium RIFOXYC12_FULL_60_16 | reverse complement strand
GAAGGAACCTTTGAACGCGTGGGGGGGGAACAGACCATGCGGGCGGATGTGCGGGTGATCAGCGCTACGAACAAGGATCTGCAGGAGGAAATCGAAGCCGGCAGGTTCCGGGAGGATCTTTTCTACCGGTTGAATGTGGTGCCGGTCCATCTGCCCTCGTTGCGGGAACGGCGTAACGACATACCCCTGCTTGCAGAACATTGCCTGGCGAGGATTCTCAAGGAGAATTCCAAGGAAGGCATTACCTTGTCACCGGAAGCGCTTGATATCATGATGTCCTACGATTGGCCGGGCAATGTGCGGGAATTGCAGAACTGGTTGCAATTTGCCATTGTGAAGTGCCGGTCCGGGATGATTCGTCCGGAACATTTGCCGCCGGTAGCCCGTGTGCAGCCCGGGTTCCCGGCAGAATCCATCCGTAGACGGAAGTTAAGCATCGAGATGGTTCGGGCCGCCATCGAACAGGCTCATGGCAATAAAGTTGAAGCAGCCCGCCTGTTGAACGTGTCCCGAGCCACGTTGTATCGTTTCCTTGAGGCCTCCGGGTTGGCGGGCTGAGCCGGGAACAGCTTCCTGTTTTTTTTGTCTCATCCGGTAATTGCTACGTTGCAATGAGACAACATGTCTATCATACATGTGCTTTTAATATTAATGTAAATTGCTCAAAATAAACCATTAATGATGTCATTTGTGTTTCTTCATGTTCTGGCATGGAACTAGCATTAGACAAGTGCGGAGTGCCGGACCTTTTCAGGAGTTACATGATGAGACACCGATTTTATTCGAATGATTGTATTCGAAAGGCTATGGATATGGCACGACAACTGACCGTGCTGGCGGATGAAGGCGAAGCCGCGGCACGGGATGATGGGTGTGCGGTTTTGTGCGGGGTGTTGAGGGATTGCGCCTATAAGATACGGGGGCGGGCGGAACTGGAGCGGGCGACGCACCGGCAGCAGGGTACCTGGGACGAACACACGGGAGCAGGAGAGGGGTGATGCCATGACGATCAAGCGAATAAACCTGATTGCCCTGATGACGGGGGTTCTTCTTTTGCAAGGCTGTACACAAGCCGGGGCCGGTACCGATTGGCCGACGGATTTTGAAGCCGCGCGCAAGTCGGCCGCCGAGTTGAAGCGGCCGATCCTGATTGATTTTTCAGGTTCCGACTGGTGTGGATGGTGCATAAAACTCGATAAGGAGGTTTTCTCAACCGAACCATTCAAGTCGTTTGCGCGGGATAACCTGGTCCTCATGCTGGCGGATTTCCCCAACCGTACACCCCAGCCGGATGCACTCAAGAAGCAAAATGAGGCGCTGGCCGGACGTTATGGGATACAGGGGTTTCCGACCGTCCTGTTGCTCGATGCGGAGGGCAAGGTGCTGGCCAGGACCGGGTACCGGCCGGGGGGGGCGGAAGCCTATATTGCGCATATCAAGGAGCTCCTGCAGACGGTGGCGAAGCAACCATGATGCAGTCGCTTGAAACGGTGACAGGTTTGCGGGTGGATATGCCGGATGTGAGTTTGCCTTTCAGCATGACGACCCGTTGAGGGATGGATGTGATGGATCAGGCGATAGAAAATGAAACCGTGGTTCAGGGGGTAGCCCTGAGTGGTGGTTGTTCGGTTGCAAAGGTATGCAGGTTCAATGAACGACGCCATGAGAATCTCCCGATGTTTCACTTGGATCAGGATGGGGTGGAACGGGAGCATGGGCGCGTGGATCGTGCCATTGACGTTGTGGACACCCATCTCGAGACCATACGGAAGCGGGTTGAGACCGAGGTCGGCAAGGCGGAGGCTGAAATATTCGTGGCCCATCGCATGATTCTCAAGGATCCGGATGTTGTGCACCGGATACATGATTTCATCGATACGCATTCCATGAATGCCGAGGCGTCGGTTGCACAAGCTTTCGATTATTATGAAAGCCGCCTGTTGAAGCTTGAAAGTGAGGTTTTCCGGGACCGGGCCAATGATATTGGCGAAGTCAAGCATCGCCTGCTTGATGTGCTTTCGGATCTGCAACCCACCCTCCAGTGCCAGGGGGAGGCCCATTGTCAGCGGGGGCGAAACCGGATTGTAGTGGCCGACGAACTCACACCCGCCATGACGGTGGATCTCGATGCCAGCGGAATCCTGGGGTTTATAACCCGGCGAGGCGGCGTCAATTCCCATGGCGCCATCCTGGCCCGTGCGCTGGGGATCCCGGCGATCAGCGGGGTGGGCGATCTGATGGATCGCCTGCCGTGTGGAACGGAAGTCCTGGTCAATGGAGGCACCGGTTCGGTGGTGATATGGCCACTGCCCGAAACGATTGCGAAAGCCGGGAACTGCCGGCGAGAGGCAATCGTTCAGGTTGAGGTGGTGGAACCGATAGCCGCCTACCGCGTATTGGCGAATGTCAATACCCTGGCGGACCTGGAGCCGGCACTGGCCATGAAGGCGGAGGGCATCGGCCTTTACCGGACCGAGATCGAGGTGATTGCCGCAGGTCGATATTTCTCCGAGGATGAATGGACGGATCGCATGGTGCGCATGGTGCGCGCCATGCAGGGGAAACCGGTAACCATCCGTCTGCTGGATGTGGGGAGCGACAAGACCCTTCCCTTCATGGATATCCCGCCCGAGGAAAATCCTTCACTCGGATGGCGTGGACTTCGCCTGTTACTGGGGCGTCCCGAGTTGCTGGGCGTCCAGGCGCGGGCGCTGGCCCGCGCCTCCATGCATGGTCCCGTGAATGTGCTTTATCCCATGGTGGTGGATGTTGACCAGTTCCGTGAAGGCCGCCGCCTGTTCGACGAGGCGATACGGGGTTGTCCGTCCGGCACCCTCCGGCATGGCGTCATGTTCGAGGTTCCCTCGGCCTGCCTGGCGGCGGATGCCCTGCTTGATGTCGCCGATTTTGGCAGTATCGGAACCAACGATTTGTTGCAGTATTTCTTTGCCGTGGACCGTGACAATGAACGTGTGGCGTATGATTACCATGCCAACCGGCCGGTGTTCTGGAACCTTATCCGGTCGATTGTCGACGAAGCCAGGCGGCGTGGCAAGACGGTGTCGGTGTGCGGTGAACTGGCGGGTGACCCGGATCAGGTGGGGCGCCTGTACCAGGCCGGCATACGGGATGTCAGTGTCAGCGCCAGGCGTATTCCGGCGATCCGGACGGCGTATGGGGCTTTGAATAAACCAAGGGAAAATCAACCAGGAGGAAATGCAGCATGAAGTTGAAGGGAAGTCAAACGGAACTCAACCTGTTGCAGGCGTTCGCGGGTGAATCGCAGGCGCGTAACCGGTACAACTATTTTGGCGGCCAGGCGCGCAAGGATGGTCTGGTGCAGATCGCCGATGTGTTTGATGAGACGGCCAACCAGGAAAAGGAGCACGCCAAGCGGTTTTTCAAGTTCCTGGAAGGCGGCGAGGTGACCATCACGGCGTCGTTCCCGGCCGGCGTGGTCGGCGATACGTTGGCCAATCTCAAGGCGGCTGCCGCCGGCGAGCATCATGAGTGGAGTGCCCTGTATCCCGGATTCGCCGTGGTGGCGCGCAAGGAGGGTTTCGAGGCGGTGGCCAAGGTGATCGAGGCGATCTCCGTGGCGGAACAGAACCACCAGCGGAGATTCCTGGGGTTGGCGCGTAATGTGGAGGCGGGGACCATCTTCAAGAAGGCCACGGCGGTTGCCTGGCGGTGCCGGAATTGCGGCTACCTGCATACCGGGACCACGGCGCCGGACAATTGTCCGGCCTGCGCCCACCCGCAGGCACATTTTGAAGTATTGGCAGAAAATTGGTAGTATCAACCGGCTCCCGTTATGGGTCAGCCATGAAAGGATCAGCCTATGATCAGCAAGAAAATGACCGTCACCATCAACCAGCAGATCAATGCCGAACTGTACTCGGCGTATCTGTACTTTGCGTTTTCATCCTATGCGTCACACACCGGACTGACCGGCACGGCAACCTGGTTCTGGGTCCAGGGTCAGGAGGAAATGACGCACGCATGGCGGTTCTATAATTACCTGAATAATGTCGGTGAACACGCGGTTCTGGATGCGATCGCCAAACCGCCGGCCACGTTCAAGTCCATGCAGCATATGTTCGAGGAAACCCTCAAGCACGAGCGGAAGGTGACGGCCCTGATCAACAACCTGGTCAACCTGGCGGTACAGGAGAAGGACCATGCCTCACGTGAAATGCTGCAGTGGTTCGTCAAGGAACAGGTTGAGGAGGAGAAAAACGTTACCGATATTCTTGGCAAGTTGAAACTGGCCGGGCCGGGTAACGGCGCGTTGTTCCTGATAGATAAGGAACTGGGTGCCCGTGTGTTTGTCATGCCGCTGGATCTGGCGGGTGCGGCGACTGCCTGAACCATCGCTTAAACCTGGCCGGGACTTGTCCCGGCCAGGGGTGCGGAAGGTGTAGCATGTGGTTTAAGACGTGTACGATGTGCGAGCAGACCTGGATGAATCGGGATCGGTTTCTGGAGGATCCCGAAGTGGAATTCATCGGTTACCAGGCCAATCTCGCTGAATTGGAAGCCGGTTTTTTCCTCTTTCAACATAACCGGCCGGGATGCGAGACCGCGATGGCTGTAACGGTTTCTGATCTTTCTGATTTGCAACAGGGGCCGGTTTTTTCCGAACGCAAATCCGGATCATCCACGTGCCGGGGATATTGCAAACGACGTTCGGATCTTTCGTTGTGTCCGGTGGAATGTGAATGTGCCTATGTTCAGGACATCATCCAGATCATACGACAATGGCAGAAAAGGGCGGCGTAAAAATGAAGGCATTTAACCGGGTCGTGGGTCTGGCGCTATGTTGTGCGATGAACGTGGCGGCGCAGATGCCGGATGCCGGGTTTGAGGTGTCGGCGGACTGGGATGCCGATGCGGTGGGCCGGGGCGTACGGGTAGTCCTGGTCTCGCAACCCGGCCATTATGTGTATGCCTCCAGTTGGTTGGTTGAAACCGGGATTTCCAATCAACTATCCCTGGTCGGGAAACCTTCTGCGGCACGTACCTTCGATCCGTTTGAAGCGCAGGATGTAGCGGTTTACAAGGGAACGTCGGTTTTCCGTTATGCCGTCTCTCCGCCGGTCCCTGGTTTGGAACTTTCAATCCGTTACCAGGGGTGTAACGAAAGCATTTGTTTTATGCCGGTCGTAAAAAAGCTGCCCGTCGGCAATGCTGAATTACCGGCCCGGGTGTTTGCTCCGACACCACCGGTTTCGGAGGGGACGGGAGGGGGTGTCTTTGAAGGATTCAGGATTGAAGGACGGGCCGTTGGTTATCTGGATACGGAAGAATTCCTGGAATTCCTGGACCGGGTCGAGGCGGGCAGGGGCTTGGAATCAACCGCTGACCTGACGGCCTTGCTTCGTACCCGAGGTTTATGGATCACCCTGTTGGTCATCCTGGTTGGCGGATTGGCGTTGAACCTGACGCCCTGTGTGCTGCCGATGATTCCCGTGAATCTCGCGATCATCGGGGCGGGCGTCAAGGCCGGTTCCAGGATACGTGGATTCGCCTTGGGTGGCGCTTATGGACTCGGAATTGCCCTCGCCTACGGACTGCTGGGCGTGGTGGTGAGAATTACCGGTTCCCGGTTCGGCGCCTTGAATGCCTCGCCGTGGTTCAATCTGGCCATTGCCATCCTGTTCGGGGTGATGGCGTTATCCTTGTTTGGTTTGTTCAGCATCGATCTGTCGCGTTTTCAGGGAGGCGTCACCATGCGGGATTCCGCCAAGGGACGTTTCGGTACGGCGTTTGTGCTCGGGGCAGTCTCCGCCTTGTTGGCGGGCGCCTGTGTGGCGCCGGTTGTTATTTCGGTGTTGCTGTTGGCGGCTGATCTGCATGCCGCCGGCAATCGGGTGGGAGTGTTGCTGCCGTTCGTGCTGGGAGCGGGGATGGGGCTGCCCTGGCCGTTCGCCGGGGCCGGCTTGTCCATGCTTCCAAAACCCGGCCGCTGGATGGAAAGGGTCAAGCAGGTCTTTGCCGTGTTTATCCTGATGTTTGCGGTTTACTACGGGTGGCTTGGGTTGACCTTATGGCAGGCAAAACCCACGACGGAAACCCATGACGGTTGGGAAACTTCGCTGGAAACGGCATTGGCCACTGCCCGGGCATCCGGCCAGCGTGTCTTGGTTGATTACTGGGCCAGTTGGTGCAAGAACTGCATCCAGATGGACCGCACGACATTCCTCGATCCTGCAGTCAAGGAGCGATTGGACCCCTATGTGCGGGTCAAGTTTGCAGCCGAGGATATGGATCATCCTGACGTGCGACCGGTCCTGGATGCCGGTGGGGTGATGGGGTTGCCCACGTATCTGGTGCTGGTTCCTGAAAAATAAGGAGATACCATGCCGTCTGCATCGGATCCCGTAACCATCGTGGTCATTGGCGCTTCGGGCGATCTGGCGCGCAAGAAGATATTTCCCGCTTTGTTCGCCTTGTATGCCCAGGGATTCCTGCCGCCGGATTTTCGGATTGTGGGGTTTGCGCGTTCAGCCATGGACCACCCAACATTCCGTACCCGGATCATGGAACATCTCACCTGTCGGTATGTGCCGGGCGAACGGTGTGCGGACCGGATGCAGGAGTTCCTTTCGAGGTGCTGGTATCGTGTGGGTGATTATGGCTCAATGGATGCCTTCCTGGGCTTGTATGAGATGATCCGGGAACTGGAAGCCGGACCGGTGACCAACCGGTTGTTTTACCTGGCCATTCCGCCGTCGGTTTTTCTCTCCACGGCACGTTCCATTGGCAATGCCGGTCTGGTGGCTTGTGAAGCATCCTCGCCTTGGTCCCGCGTGGTCATTGAGAAGCCATTCGGCAATGACCGGGAATCGTCGGACCTTCTGGTACAGGAACTGGGGCATGTATTTACGGAGGATCAAACCTACCGCATCGATCATTACCTGGGCAAGGAGATGATCCAGAATCTGATGGTGTTACGGTTTGCCAACCAGGTGTTTGAGCCCCTCTGGAACCGGCGGTACATCGACCACGTAAGCATTACCTGGGCGGAAAACCTGACCACCGAGGGGCGGGGAGGGTATTTTGACGGATTTGGAATTATCCGGGATGTGATGCAGAATCACCTGCTCCAGATGTTAGCGCTGGCGACCATGGAATGTCCGGCAGATCTGAACCCGACCCATGTTCGTGATGCGAAGGTGCAACTGTTGAAGGCCATTGAACCGGCATCCATTGACCGGGCGGTGTTTGGTCAGTATGGGCCGGGCCAGGTGGACGGGCGGGCGTTTTTGGGTTACCGGGACGATCCCACGGTGCCCCCCGTGTCACGCACACCGACCTATGCGGCGGTGGTGTTGCATATCCACAACGAGCGGTGGAAAGGGGTTCCGTTTTTTCTGTGCGCGGGCAAGGGATTGTCGGTTCGGCGAACCGAAATTCGCATCCGTTACAAAGTGGTCAAAAACAACCCGTTCTGCCGCCCGTTGAATTGTCCGTCGGCCTGTCCCCCGGCCAACGAACTGGTCATCCGGGTTCAGCCGGACGAGGCCGTGATCCTGAAAGTCGTGAACAAGGTGCCGGGGCTCGAACTCACGATGGAACCCCAGGCGCTGGACTTGCTTTATCACGACACCTTCCACCAGTTGCTGATACCGGACGCCTATGAACGGTTGCTCCTGGATGTGTTGCAGGGGGATCGAAGCCTCTTCATCCGACGCGATGAACTGGCGGCTGCCTGGGATGTCTTTACACCCCTGTTGCATGCGATGGAAACGCAAACGGTTGAGCCGATTCATTATGCATTCGGATCGGATGGCCCCCCGGAGGGGCTGGCTTTGGCGGAACAATTTGGCATTGGCCCGGCATGACGCCGGTTTTCTGCTAAACGTATCTGCCACGTGTAAGGAGGATTGCCATGCGTTTTGCAACCTGTCGGCCGTACCATTCACGAACCGTGGAACGAGCGGTTCTGCGATTGCCGGATAATAAGTCCGTGTTCAAGGTGTATTTCATCAGCCTCGTGGGACGCGATGAACCCGAACGTTACGAATGGGCGCGTTGTGCCGGAACCCCCTCCACATTCATGACCCGAGCCCAAACTGCCGGATGGGAAGGGGTCGGGTTCCTGACGGTGTTCACCCATATCACCAAGGTGTTCCGGTTTGCTCCGGCAATGGAAACCGTACTCCATGTGCGGGCGTTCCAGACCGCCGACCTTACGTCCTTGGACTTGTCCCGGGATGACGGTTATCTGGAATTCGCCTGCTATGCGGAGGCTGCAATCGCGGCGGACGAATACCGGGCGTGGGCGCAATCCCGTACGGTGGAGGAATACCTGCAGGCCTGGAGCCCGTTTGACGAAGGGCCGGTGGCGAGTCGGACCAAACTTGCGGAATATTGGCGAAGGGAGTGACCATTTCTCGTTCGCGCTTCGTGGACCGGTGAAGCGGGCAAAACCGATCTTCCCGGCCTGATCAGTGGTTGTAACAGGCCTCGACGCGGATGGAGATGCCGCCGCGGGGGTTGAATATTCCGCGCACCTCGAGTTTTCGCGGCTTGATGGCCCGGACCACGTCATCACGGATCCGATTGACCACTTCCTCGTGGAAGGTCCCGTGGTTGCGGAAGGCAAACAGGTAGAGCTTGAGGGCCTTGCTTTCCAGGCAGAACCGGTCGGGAACATACCGGATGGTGATATGACCGAAATCCGGCTGGCCGGTGATCGGGCACAGGGCGGTGAATTCAGGGCAGTCAAACTCGATCCAGTAATCCCGGTCACGATACCGGTTGGCAAAGGCTTCCAGCGTGGCCCGGTCCGGATGGTCCGGGTAATGGTGTTCGTTCTTCTCCAGCAAGGTCAGGCGTCCGGTAGCGGCGGGGCGTGTGGATCGTTTCATCGTGTGGTCCTCATTTCTCCGTCATTTCCCAAACCCCCTGCCATGGCCCGGATGGGGGATGATCCAGCAGGTGG
>MHBQ01000038.1:0-9039 GCA_001803315.1 Lentisphaerae bacterium RIFOXYC12_FULL_60_16 | reverse complement strand
TGTTCGCGGGCCGTTGCGGTGCGGTATGGCTGGTAGATGCCGACCGGTTCCTTGCGCCCAACGACCTGGACGCGGGCGATTTCACGAAAATGGAACTCGTCGGTGGTCACCAGGCGCCGGGTCATTTCCGAGACCAGGATGGGGGTGCCGAACTGCTTGTTGACGCCTTCCAGCCGGGCGGCCAGGTTCCCGGCATCACCGAGAAACGTGTAGTTGAAATGTTGGTGGGACCCCATGTTGCCGACCACGACCTTGCCGGTGTTCAGGCCGATCCTGCAGAACAGGTCCCGGCCCGCGCGTTCCCGGAGGCGGGGCCGCATGGCGGCCAGGGTCTCCTGACAGCGCAGGGCTGAACGGACTGCGCGAACCGGATGATCGGCCAGGTCCAGCGGTGCGTTCCAGAATGCGATGACGGCATCCCCCTCGTATTTGTCGATGGTGCCACCTTCCTCCATGATAATGTCGGTCATGGCGGTCAGGTACTCGTTGAGCAGGGCGGTCAGGTCTTCGGGAGAGAGGGCTTCCGAGATGCTGGTAAATCCCTGGACATCGGAGAAATAGATGCTCAGTTCACGGGTTTCTCCGCCCAGTCGGAGCCGGCTGGGATCACGTACCAGCTTGTCGATGACCACCGGGCTCAGGTATTGCTGAAAGGCATTCTTGATAAACCTTTTCTGGCGCCCTTCCGTGGCATAGTTGACGATGATGGCGGACAGGGATGCCAGTGCGGCGCCGGCCAGCGGCATGGCAATCTGGAACCATAACCCCCGGGCATAAGCCGTGAAACCCGCAAGCGGCGCAAGGGTCAGTCCGAGCAGCATGACCAGCGTGGCCTGCCAGCCGTTGGAGCACAAACGGATGGCCAGCCCGCAGGCGAGGGAGAGGATCAGGGTGCTGCCCCATGCGGTGGAAGACGGCAGTTCCCTCATGAAATCACCGGTGATCAGGTTGTCGAGAAACGTTGCGTGGATCTCGACCCCCGGGTAGACGCGGCTGATCGGGGTAGGCTTGAGGTCCATCAGGGCTGCCGCCGTGACGCCGAAGACCACGTAGGTGTCACGGAAGCCGGCCGGGTCGACCGTGTCAGGGAGCCCCTCCCGTGTCCGCATCTCCGATTGGAACACGGCGGCTGCGCTGACCGCCTGGTGGGTCTGGCTGGGGCCCCGGTAACGCAGGATGACGTGCCCGTTGCGGTCCACGGGTATCCGGCGGTCGCCAATCCGGATTCCATCAGGATCCAGTTGCAGGGATGCATCCGGTTGGGTGGCGGCCCAGGCAGCGAGCCCCAGGGAGGGGACGGGTGTGCCGTCAAACCATTGGAACGGGATGGTGCGCCGGATGATGGCGTCGGGATCCGGCACGGCGTTGACCGTTGCCAACAGGCGGGCGTTGGTGGCAACCTGTGGAACCGGGAATGATGCAAAGGTGGTCTGTAACGCGTGGGTCCAGGCGGGAAGCGGTCCGTTGGTGTTGGCAATGGTCAGGCGGTTACGCTGGATTTCCGGTGACCACGTGCGATTGAGCCCGCGATCCTGGCTCAGCCAGATGATCCCGGTAAACGGCACACTCTGGTGTATGGCGTTGCCAAAGGCTTCGTCGTCATCCATCCCGTATACGGACGATTCCGTGAACAACATGTCGAAGGTGAGTGAACGTGCCCCGGCGCGCCGGCAGAAGGCGAGGATCGGCTCATACGCCTCGCGGGGCCAGGGCCAGCCAAAATGCAATTCCTTTGCCATCCAGTCGAGGCTGGCCTGATCGAGAAGGATCAGGCGGATGTGGGCGGTGCCGGTAGCCGGCGCTGCCAGGTGGCGTACGCGCCAGTCCCAGGAACGGTTTTCCAGCCAGTTCAACCAGCCGTTATATCCAACCAGGCCGGCGGCCAGGGCCGCCAGAATTCCGATCAGGAGGCCCTGGAGGATTTTTCGTGGCATGGCGGAATCAGATGGATTTCAGGAATTTCTCGAATCGATCCTGGCGTGCCTTGTAATCGGCGGGAGCCGGGGTGTTGCGCAACAGGGGTTCAATGGCCTTGATCCGTTGTTCCGGGGACGGGTGGGTGGCCCCGAAGCCGCGATGGTCGCCGCCCTGCATGCGTTGCTGCATCTGGACGAGCATGGTTTTCAGGCCGTTGGGGTCATAGCCCACGCGTTGCATGATCGTGATGGCAGCTTTATCCGCTTCGCCCTCGAGCTTTCGGGCATACCCGCTGTTGACCATGGTTCCGGTAATGTCGGTGATGGTGCCTTCGAATGCCGTGGTGAGTTCGGCGAGCTGTTCACCGGCGAGGTTCTTGCCGGCTTCAACCGCCAGAATGGTTGCGGCGGAGGTCCAGCGTTTCTGGCTGATGGCCTGCAACCCGTGACCATGCTGGACATGGCCGACTTCATGCGCCAGAACGGATGCCAGCGCACTCTCGTTCGGGCAACAGCGGATCAGGCCGCGCGACACCAGGACATAGCCGCTGGGGGCGGCGAAGGCGTTGATTTCGTCCGTGTCCATGATCAGGAACCGGTATCCCTTAAACGTCTCCGGTTTGTCGGATGCAGCGGCCAGGGCTTGTCCCATGGTGTTGAGGTACTGATTGGCTGTGGCATGGTCATAGGGCTTGTAGGTCTTGAGTATGGTGGCGGCAACGGCCCGTCCCAGGTAGTATTCCTGTTCCGGAGTGATATCCTCCATGGCCTTGCCAACTGCCGTGGCGGAACGTTTAATGGATTCCGCCTGACCGGGGGTGATGGCGCCCGTCGCGGTGCCGATGGCGGTGCCGGCTTCGGATACGACCTGGAGCAGGGCGCATCCGGTCAGCCCCACCGCCATGCACAATCCCAACGATGCCAGGATGAGGAAGCGTTTCATCGGGCGCCTCCTGTCGAGGGATCCACCCGGCCGTCCTGCATAAACTGCTGAAGTTGGGTGGGCGGGACCAGGTAAGTCTCCATCTTGTCCACCCAGGTGAAGTCGATATCCTTGTTCTTGTCTTTGAACTGTTTCTCAACGTCAGAATTGAACCCCTTGCCGGCCATGGCCATTTCGTCGCTGGATGCAGCCAGTTGCGCATCGCCGGTGCCGGACGCCAGGACGATACGTTTCGGGGTGAGGGCGGATTCGTGGATCCAGCCGGAGGCGCCGTCGGAGGCGGATGCCTTGATCCATCCGGACCGGGATTCCTGGACCGTCAGCCGGTCCCCGTACTTAACCGTGCTGACCACGGCGGCCAACCGGGACGGTGCGGCACGCAGTTCGCCCTTGTGCATCTGAACACTCATGGCCTTGCCGGGTTTGACAGCGTGCGCCATGCCTGCCAGCAACAGGATGGCGAGGCATCCTGCACCGATCAATCGCAACGGTTTCATGATCGTCTCCTGTGATGAAGCGGATTATGGGTGAAAGCGGACATGATACCGGTAATCCCCCGCCTGAAAAAGAGAAAAATGCCTCTATGGGAAAGCCCCCAAAAGAACTTGATCAGGAAGCTTGACGGGGGACGGCGACGTATTATGATCGTTTCCCGCTTGATGACCCGTCGGAAGCGTCCGTTACGGGCGTCGCATGGAGGATTCGATGCATCCTTTGATGAACCAGTTGATCCAGCTCCAGGAATTGATTGTGATCCGCGATGAACAAAAAGTGGCGGGCGAATCCGAACACCTGGAGCGACTGGATGCGTCCATCAAGACCATGATCGCCGAGTTGCCGCCCCCGACCCGTCTGCTGCATGGCAAGCTGTTCAGCAAGGATCACAATGTGCTGTCGCCTGTTTCCAGCGGGATTTGTGCGGTGTGCGGGATGAAGCTTCCGATCAGCCTGGTGCAGGCCGTCCGGTTGGGGCGCGAGGTTCATAGTTGTCCCAACTGTGCCCGGATGCTGTATTACCAGGATGTGGCAGCCCGGCGGCTGGCCGAGGCGGCGCGCAAGATTGGCCCGCGCAAGGTTGGTATTGTACGGTTTTCCTCCGAGGCCCTCATGATTCCCAACCTCGTGTCGGGCGACCGGGACGGGGTCATTGCCGAAATGGCGTACCAGATGGCCAACGAGGGGTTTGTGGACAAGGCGGAACCGCTGATTGAAGAGGCGTTGCGCCGCGAAGCGCTGGTCAGCACAGCGATGAATCATGGGCTGGCCCTTCCGCACGTTCGCGGGGTGGAAGGCGGCGGACTGACCCTGGCACTCGGGCTCAGTGCGAAAGGCATCAAGTTTGATCCGGCGCGCAAGGTTGTATCCCGCATGATCTTCTTCATCGTGATTCCCACGGCGGCCAGCGCCTTCTACCTGAAATTGCTGGCCGGTCTGGCGGAGACGTTCTCGGATTCCGAGGCGCGCAAGTCGGTGCAGGAATGCAAGGATGCCGCCACCATGTGGAAGACCCTGATCAAGGTTACCCGCGCCACGATCAAGTAGCCGCGGGGCGGAGGCGTCCGACAAACCGTTCCAGCCGGCGCATGGCTTCCTTGATATTATCCAGGTCGGTGGCGTACGAACAGCGCATGAACCCTTCGCCGCAGGCGCCGAAAGCGGTCCCCGGCACGCAGGCAACGTTTTCCTCGTCGAGCAGCCGCAGCGAGAATTCCCGGGCGGTCAACCCGAACCCGCCCACGAAGGGAAACACGTAGAAGGCGCCTTCCGGCAGGAGGCAGGGCAGACCGATCTCGTTCAATCGCCCGTGGATGAAATTCCGCCGCTGGGCATACACGGACCGCATGTGGGCCTTGTCCGGATCGCCATTGCGCAGGGCTTCGAGCGCCGCCTTCTGGCTGAGGATAGGGGCGCACAACATGGTGTACTGGTGGATCTTCATCATGGCTTCCAGGACTTCGGGCGGAGCGCAGGCAAACCCGACCCGGAATCCGGTCATGGCCCAGGTTTTTGAAAATCCATTTAACAGGATGGTGCGGTCCCGCATGCCCGGGCAGGATGCGATACTGTTCATGGGGCCGTCGTAGGTCAGCTCGATGTAGATTTCATCCGAGATGACCAGCAGGTCATGTTTGACCACGAGTCGGGCAATCGCCTCCAGTTCGCTCCGGGGCAGTACCGCACCGGTCGGGTTGGAGGGGAAATTCAGGAGTAAAACACGGGTGTTGGGCGTGATGGCCGATTCGATCATGCCGGCGGTAAGCCGGAACTGGCTGTCGACGCCGGTTGTCATGGGAACCGGGTTGGCGCCGGCAAACCGGATGACCGGTGCGTAGGATACATAACAGGGCTCGTGGTAGAGAACGTCATCGCCCGGTCCCGCGACGGCGCGGATGGCCAGGTCGAGCGCCTCGCTGACGCCGACGGTGATCAGGATCTCGGTGCGGGGATCGTAGGTGGCGCCGAATCCTGCCGCGATATAACCGGCGATGGCCTGGCGGAGTTCCAGCAGGCCGTGGTTGGCGGTATACGCGGTGGCCCCATGGTCGAGGGCATCCATGGAGGCTTCCCGGATGTGCCAGGGCGTGACAAAATCCGGTTCCCCGATGCTCAGGCTGATGACATCCTTGCGGGTACTCACGATCTCAAAAAAATCGCGGATACCCGAGCGGGGGATGTTCCGCATGTGCGGGGTGACAAAGGATTTACGGGCTGACCTGGATCCGCTCATGGGTGGGTTCCGTGAACATCAGGACCCCCTGGTCCTTGTAGGTTTTCAACATGAAGTGGGTGGCCGTGGACACGACCCCGTGAATGGTGGCCAACCGTTCACTGACAAATCCCGCCACATCCTGGAGCGTCTGACCGCGTACAAAGACCAGCAGGTCGTAGCCGCCGCTCATCAGGAACATGGATTCGACTTCAGGGAACCGGCTGATCCGGTTGGCCACCTTGTCGAAGCCGCCTTCCCGTTCCGGGGTGACCTTGATCTCGATCACGGCGCGTACCCGGTTCAGGTCGAGCCGGTCCTCGTTGACGATGGCCTGGTATCCCCGGATAATGCCGTCGGCCTCGTAACGGGCAATGCGGGCGCGGATTTCCTCGACCGGCTGGTTGAGCAGCCGGGCCAGGTTTTCGGGTGATTCAAGCGCGTTCTGGCGCAACAATTTCAGCAGTTCATCCATGGTGTCTCCCTAGTTTACATAACCGAATGGTTTTATATATCATCCGGAACAGCATGGTGGAAGCGCGAAGTGAAGGGACGGGAAGCCAATGATCGGTCTGGACACGGTGCGGGTGGTGCTGGTGGGGACCCTGTATGGCGGGAATGTGGGCTCGGTGTGCCGGGCGATGGCCAACATGGGGTGCTGTGACCTGGCGCTGGTGGCGCCGCAGAACCTGGACATGGATGAAGCCCGCATGATGGCCTGTCATGCCACGGACATCCTGGACAGCCGGTCGGTCTTCGACACCCTGGCGGATGCCGTACAGGATTGTTCCCTGGTGGTGGGCAGCACGGCCCGCGAGGGATTGTACCGCCAGCATGTCCAATCACCGCGCGAATGGGCCCCGCGCATTGTCGAGGCGGCGGGCGCCGGGCGCGTGGCTTTGGTGTTCGGCCGCGAGGATAACGGATTGAACAACGAGGAGATCGGTCTCTGTTCGCATCTGGTGCGCATCCCGACCGCCGGCTACCGGTCCCTGAACCTGGCCCAGTCGGTGATGATCTGCCTGTATGAATTGTTTGTGGCAACCGGCCGGTATGAACCGCCTGCCGAAAAATCAATCGAGGCACCGTCCGGGGTGCGGGAACGGATGTTCACCATGTGGCGGGAATCCCTGCTGGCGGTCGGGTTCATGCAGGCGGACAAGGCGGATCACATGATGCTGGGTGTCCGGCGGATATTTTCCCGCGGCCGCCTGACGGAAGATGACGCCAGGATCCTGATGGGGGTGGCACGCCAGATGAACTGGCTGGCCGGCGAATGGCGCACGTTGACCGGTGAACCTCCGGGACGGATGCCGGCGGTTCCGGCAACCCCGAACGAAAGCGGTGATTGAACCCGGACGCACCCGGGACTATACTGAATCCCGTTGAGTTCCGGCTTCAGGCGGGATGCCGGGGAAGGCGTGGAATCCGGGTTTTCAACCGGGCATGAACATGACCATGGAAAACACACCGTATATTGCCGGGCTGTTGAAGCGGACCGGTTTGTTTACCGACGATCAGGTGGAGCGTGTCCTGCTGGGTGTCCGTGAGCAGGGTCTGCCGATTGTCCGCGCGGTGGTGGATGGCGGCCATGCTGATGAATCCGCCTTCCTGGAGGCACTGGCCGGTGTCCTGAATCTTCCCTACCGGCGGATCGAACCCTCGCAGGTTCCCCGCGAGGTGTTGGAGAAAATGCCGCCGCGCGCGGTTTTCCAATACAACATCATGCCGGTGGCCATGGTCAACGGGTCGCTTGAGGTGGCCACGGCCGATCCGCTCGATGCCGGCCTGACGGATGCCTTGCGGCTGGCCTCCGGCTTGCGCATCCGCCTGGTACTTTGCCCGGCACGGGACATCACGGAGGCTGCCAAGGCCCTGTATGGGGTGGGCGCCGAAACCGTGGACCGGATGATGCGGGATACCCGGTTCGAGGAACTCCAGGCGCCGGGCAAACTGGAACTGGGTGAACTTGATCAGGAGGCGTCGATTGTCAAGTTCGTCAACCAGATCATCTGGGAGGCTTTCAGGGAAGGGGCCACCGACATTCATTTCGAGCCCATGGAACTGGAACTGAGGATCCGGTACCGCGTCGACGGCGTACTGCATGCCACGCCGGTCCCCGCCCAGCTCAACCGGTTCCAGGCGGCGATCATTTCACGCATCAAGGTGATGGCCAGCCTTGATATCGCGGAGAAACGCATGCCGATGGACGGGCGGATCAGTCTGCGGGTGGATGCCCAGGATGTGGATATCCGCGTATCCACCATGCCGACGGTATATGGAGAAAGCGTGAGCCTGCGTCTGCTCCAGCGTCACGGCAGCTTCATCACCATCCGGGAACTGGGCATGGCGGAACGGGATTGCGTCACGATCGAGCGGATCATCCACCGGCCCAATGGCATCATCCTGGTGACCGGCCCGACCGGGTCCGGCAAGACGACCTCGTTGTATGCGTACCTGAATGAAGTGAATTCCATGGACCTGCGTATCCTGACGGCCGAGGAGCCGATCGAATACGAGATGTCGGGGATCAACCAGGTGCTGGTCCGCCCCGACATCGGGTTGACGTTTGCCACGGTGCTCCGTGCCTTCCTTCGTCAGGATCCGGATATCATCATGGTGGGGGAAATCCGTGATTTTGAAACGGCGGAAATCGCCATCCAGGCATCGTTGACCGGTCATCTGGTGTTCAGTACGCTGCATACCAACGATGCAGCCGGGGCGTTCACCCGTCTGCTGGACATGGGGGTTGAGCCGTACCTGGCCGCATCGGCGGTGGAGGCCGTGATCGCCCAGCGGCTGGTGCGCAAGTTGTGTGTCTCCTGCCGGCAGCCGCTGGCGGCGGACCGCGCGGAACTGGCGGCTGCCGGATTCCCGGTTGACCGCCTTGAAGGTGCCGTGTTGTACGGCGCCGGGCAGTGTGAAAAATGCCGCAAGACCGGTTTCCATGGCCGGGGTGGGATCTTTGAGGTGCTGGAAGCCACCGAGTCCATCGAATCGCTGGTGATTGGGCGCCGGCCCACCAACGAGATCCGCCAGCGGGCCATGCAACATGGCATGCGGTCGCTCCGGGATGACGGGTGGGAGAAAGTGCTGGCCGGGATGACCACGATCGAGGAAGTCATCCGGGCCACCGAAGAAAACGAGTGATCGGTCCGTCCTTGTCCGGTAGCGGACGGAGGAGTCGGACCGGGAGAACCAGGGGCATATGCCGACGTTCAATTACAAAGCCCGAACCCGTGCCGGGGAGCAAACCCAGGGCGTGGTCGAGGCGTCGGACCGGCGGCTGGCCTTGATGGAGCTGGACCGGCAGGGACTGATTCCCCTGACGATGGAGGAACAAGCTGCCGCCCGCGAAGCCCTGCGGACCAAGCTGCCGACCCGTTTCCGCCTGCATATCAAGCGTGAGCGGATGACCGGCCGTGAAGTCCTGTTGTTTACCGAGGAACTCAGCGACCTGCTGGGGTCCGGCA
>MHBQ01000037.1 GCA_001803315.1 Lentisphaerae bacterium RIFOXYC12_FULL_60_16 | reverse complement strand
TACAAGGCCGGTGACCGGGAGGCTTTCAACCGGCTTCTGCCGCAGGATCCCGATTGGTGGGATACGTTCCGGCCCAGCACGGCGATCAACGGCGGTTTTTTCCGGCTGCACCTGGCCGAGGCGGCCAGCGTGGACAAGTATACCCAGGAATTGTCGTTGTATGACGCGACCTGGCGGGCCGGCTTCCATGTCCTGGGCCTCGACAATATGTGGCCCAAGGACGATGCCTTCGAGCTGATGTCCTTTGTATCCGCGCCGGACGAGGTGCTGGTCGTGCGCGTACGGCGTCAGCGCCGTCCGTTGCGTTCCTTCACCTGGCAATTGAACCGGGAACGGCACGAGTTGCTCCCGGCTGCGACCGTGGGCGGCGACGGCGCACTCGCCTGGCTGGAGCAGGAGTTGCTGAAGGGGGACCGGTATGCAATGGCCGTGTTACCGGCCGGTGTGCCGGCGGATCTGACATTCACCCGGCGATCCGTTGTGGGGGAAAGCGCATCCGACGACGGGCGGGAAGTGGTGTTTTACCTGGCTGCCGCCAGTCAACGGGACAGCCGGGATCCGCGCGCCCTGGCCTGCGAGCGGGTGACGCAGGCGGCGCACAAGGGGGTGGAAGCGCTGCACGAGACGCACCGGAAACATTGGGCGATGCAGTGGGAACGGTCGTGGGTGTCGTGTGCGGATGAGAAGGTCGAGCGTGCGTGGTACGTGTCGAACTACCTGTGTGGAACGACGCTCCGGCCGGGCAAGGTGTCGCCCGGCCTGCAGGGCATGTGGATCAAGGAAAATTTCCCGCCCTGGTCCGCGGATTTTCACGGCAATGTGAACATCCAGGCGGTTTACCAGGGGTTGATGGGGTCCAACCGGATGGAATATTTCGAACCCTATGCCCGCCTCTACCACGACATGCTTCCGCAATGCCGCCGGGACACGCGCGATTATTTCGGGACCGACGGTGCGCGCCTGCCGCATGCAGCGTCCATTGAAGGATATGAGATTGCCGAATGGAACTGGCCGGCCCTTGCAACCTCGCTGGGCCCCAGTGCGTGGATCGCCCGGCTCTACTGGTGGGCCTACCGGTACACGGGGGACCGTGAATTCCTGGCAACGGAGGTGTACCCGGTGCTCCGGGATGTGGCGCGGTATTACCGGGGCCTGCTCACGCTCGGCGGAAAAGGGCCTGACGGCCGCTGGCGGGTGGAACCGAGCATTTACAGTGAAATTCACGCGACAACGTTCGAAGGGTGGGGCACCGATTCGATCTACGATGTCGTCAACATGCGCATGGCGTTCCAGCAGGCCGCCGATGCCGCGGAATTGCTGGGAGAGGATGCCGGGCTTGTGGCGGAGTGGCGGGCAGTGTTACGGGATCTGCCGGCCCTGCCGGCGGATGGAAGCGGGATCTGGTTGCATTTTCCCGCTCATCCGCTGAACGGCCGGATCACGGCGGGGAGCTGGTGCTACCCGATCTTTCCCGGAGAAGCGGCCAGTGTGTTTCATGGCGTTGACCTTGAGCGCAACCAGGCGCGGGCCACCTGGGACTATGCCCGACCATTGACGTCCAGCCCCTGGTGCGGCGGTTGTCCCACGGTGGCGGCCGCGTTGATGGGCGATGCCGAATGGGCGCTGAAATCGGCCGCGCAACTTTCGAACAACGGCCTTTCCTGCAATCCGGCAGGGAGCATCATGCAGGCCGAACATGGAACCGGCTTCTCGATGGCGCTGAACAGCATGGTCCTGCTGGGCGTGGAGGGAACGCTCGTTTTGTTTCCCGGGATGCCGGCGAGGATCGATGCGGCGTTCCATTCCCTGCGCGCCCCCGGGGCGGTGCTCGTCAGTGCCGCGTTGAAGGGGGGACGGGTGGTGCACGCCGCGTTTCAGTCCATTCATGGCGGGACCCTGCGGGTCCTGAATCCCCATGATCCGGTGCTGCTGAAATGTCCGCTGGCCGTGGTGGAGGTCCGGCGGATGGACACCGGCGAATCGATCCTGCGGGTTGAGCGCCGGTGGCGCGAACCGGTGGAATGGAAGGCTGAACCGGGTGTGGTCTACCGCCTCGATTCCGATTTGCGTTGAATTCCTTCTGCTGAATCCCTGTAATGGGCGGGTTCACGCGAGCGATGGATTCCTGGGAGGACGGCATGTCATACGAGGCGGGTTGGGCGGCGTTGAATCTTGAGAAGCAGCGGCAGGTGCCGCGCACCGAATATTCGGCGGAAAGCCATTGGGACCTGGTGGCGCGGGTGACCGGCATGCCGGTCACGGTCGACAGTCCCGGCGAGGTGAAGGCGGCTGCCCAGGCGAAATTTGTGGGACCGGACGGGTGGGACTACAGCTTTTTCTGGAGCACGTTGATCGGGGCCGGCGAATTCCCGGAATTCCACACCAGCATGGGGCATGCGGTGTATGCCGCCGGCGGCGTGGATTTCGACACGAACATTCACTCCCCATTCAAGGAACCGGAGGATGTGCTGGCCTTCGACCCCGTGGAGAAGCTCGGGCCGCGTGATCCGGCGGTGCTGCGCAAGCGGTTTGAGGACCACTATGCCGCCTCCTGCAAGGCCCGGCCGGGCGGTGTGAACATGAGCGGCGTGTATATCACCTGCATTTCAGGTTTACTGGACCTGTTCGGCTGGGACCTGCTGTTGCTGGCGGCCGGGACCGACATGGATAAATTCGGACGGTTGACCAACCGGTATGCGCAGTGGATCCAGCAGTATTTCGATGCGCTGGCGGCGTCAAACGTGCCGGTCATCATGATTCATGACGACATGGTCTGGACCGAGGGCGCCATCTTCCCGCCCGCCTGGTACCGGCAGTATGTGTTTCCCAATTTCAAGCGATACATGCAACCCCTGCGTGACAGCGGCAAGAAGATCATGTTCACCTCGGACGGCAACTACACCGCGTTCATCGACGATATCGCCGCCTGCGGGGTGCACGGGTTTATCATGGAGCCGACGACCGACATGCGGTACATCGCGGAAAAATACGGGAAGACCCATGTCTTCATCGGCAATGCCGACACGCGGATCCTGTTATCGGGATCGAAGGCCGCGATCAAGGCCGAAGTGGAGCGGTGCATGGCCATCGGGAAACACTGTCCCGGCTTCATGCTGGCTGTGGGTAACCATATCCCGTCCAACACGCCGGTGGATAACGCGGTGTATTACGATTCCGTGTACCGGTCCCTGCGGGACCGTTAGGATGTCCATGGCCGACTCCATCCCCCTGCTGACCCTTGACCGGTTCCCCGAATGGGGGCGTTGTCTGCGCCGGCCGTTTCAGACCGCCTACCGGGCGATGTATTCGTCGGTGTTCGGCGGCATCGTGACGGAGCCGGAACTGATGCTGGTGCCGGTGGACGACCACATGGTGCATCGCGGGGACGGGGTGTTCGAGGCGTTCAAGTGCGTGGCCGGCGCGATCTACAACCTGGGCGCGCACCTGGACCGGTTGGAGCATTCGGCGGCTGAACTGCATTTCCGGTGGCCGTGCACGCGGGCGGAACTCGGTGACCGGATTGCGGCCACGATCCGGGCAGGCGCCGAACGCGATTGCCTGGTGCGGGTGTTGTTGTCGCGGGGGTCGGGAAGTTTCGGGGTGAATCCCTATGATTGTCCCTCGGCCCAGTTATACATCGTGGTCACCCGTTTAAAACCGCCCTTCATGAAGGTGCATCCGGAAGGCGCGCGGCTGAAAACCAGTGTGGTTCCGGCCAAACCCGTCGGCCAGGCTTCCATCAAGAACTGCAATTACCTGCCGAATGTGCTGATGGCGAAGGAAGCCGTGGATGCGGGGGTGGATTTCGTCGTGTCGCTGGATGAGGGCGGCAACGTGGCCGAGGGCGCCACGGAGAACGTGGGGATGATCACGGCCGGGCATGAGCTGGCGTTCCCGGCCTTGGGCGGCATCCTGAAAGGCACCACCATGATCCGTACCGCGGAACTGGCCGGGGCGCTGGTGGCGGAGGGATTTTTAAGCGGGGTTTCGTTTCGCCCGATTCCGCAGGCGGAACTGCGCGATGCGGCCGCGGTCCTCGTGGTGGGCACCACGCCGAACCTGGTGCATGTACGGGAATATGACGGCCGGGTGGTGGGGGACGGGAAGCCCGGCGAACGGTTTGAGCGGCTCCGGCGTCTGCTGGAGGACGACATCCTGCACAATGCGGGCCTGCGCACGCCGGTGTTCCCTGCATGATCAACCCGGTTGTTGGGACCGGCGGCCGGCTTCGGCGGCGTATTCGCGGAAGAGCGTGAGGTAGAGCTGATAATCCTGGTAGGAGACGCCGGGCGGGGTCTGGTGATCGCAACCGATCAGGAAACCGCCTTTTGCGGCCACCGGCACCAGTCGTTCGAATTCCCGGCGCATGGCGGCTTCGCCCTTGTTCATCACCATCTTGTCGTAGTGTCCGAGAAAACGCATGCGGGGATGATCCCGACGCAGGGCGGCAATATCCACTCCGGCCTGGCGCTCGAGGGGCAGGATGCCGTCGAGCCCGACTGATTCAAACCAGTAGGCGGGCACGGAAACATCGCCGTCGGAATCGATGATGGGCAGGATGCCATCACGCTGCATGACCGGCGCCACCCGGCGGTAATAGGGGGCCATGAACTCATCAAAAAGGTCGTGCGAGAGCATGGGTCCGTGGTTGTAGCTCATGTCCTCGGCAAAGGTGATGAAATCCGGCGTGCAGACGGACCGCAGGTCATCGAGGACGGAGAGTATCCACTCGGTGAGGTCCGCGTTGATCCGGTGCATCAGGTCGGGCTGATCATAGAACGCATACAGGTGCCGTTCGATGCCGAACAGCTTGCGCGGGAACCAGAAGAAACCTTCCACGGTGCCCCAGAGAACGACTTCGCCCCGAGCCTGTTGCTGCGCCCATTGTTCCCACCGGCGCCGATCCACGACGTGGCGGGGAAAAAGGAGTGGGCGGATCCGGTCATAGTCGGCGGCGTTGGTGATGATGCCGGCGCCGTGGGAGGCCGGTCCCGGACAATTCGGGGCGACGGCGGGAAACCAGTCCTGCAGATAGATGTCCAGGCCGAAATGGCGGCAAATATCGTAACGGTCGACCAGGGTGGTGGGGAGCGCTTCATGGTGCCAGCGCTCGATGGTTTTGTCCCACCAGCCGGCCCATTCGATTACGGGCAGGCGGTCGAACGGGCGGAAATTCATCAAGGCTTGGAAGCGTTCACGAGTTGTCATCAGGGTCCGGCCTTTCTTCGAGTGGAACGTTAAAGTGTTGCCTGACCCGGCGGTGATTGTCAAGCAGCCCGCCGATGTGCGAAGCACAGGTGGGGCGAAGCGGGGTCCCTGCCGAGCTGTCTGATCTGGGTTGGTGGTAGGCAGGCCGTGTGCTGAACCGACGGGCTTCCATTTCGGGGCAACGGTTTCGCGTGATATGGCCCCATCCGCTGCGTTGTCGCCGTCGGCGCATACCGGGAGTATGGCGCCGACGGCTCCGCCTTGCGGCTGGAGCCATCTGACGCGAAGCCGTTGCCCTTGTCGAAATGGAAGCCCGGGTTTACCTCGCGGTCCGGGCGAGTACGCCGGCACCGCGATGGA
Organism: Lentisphaerae bacterium RIFOXYC12_FULL_60_16; assembly: GCA_001803315.1. Lineage (GTDB taxonomy): Bacteria > Verrucomicrobiota > Kiritimatiellia > UBA8416 > YA12-FULL-60-10 > YA12-FULL-60-10. The sequence goes on along the minus strand of MHBQ01000037.1, from coordinate 8,967 downwards.
ATATGGAAAAGAGTTGGAGTTGTGTGGAACGCTGGTCGATGATTTGCCTGCACCAAATCGCCGATGTATCCCCCAATACACCTGCTGACAAGCGGCGGTTCCGGTGGTATAACCCTGTTGTGCGGTGCATACGGGATCGGAAGGTGCACGATGAGTTTTACCGACACATTAAAGTCCGGTTGTTTCTGCCTGGAACTGGCGGCCACGACCAAGGACGCCGTGCTTGAGGAGCTGGTGGCGATCCTGTATAACGCCGGCAAGATCCAGCAACGCGACCGGGTGCTGGCAGCCGTACGGGAGCGTGAACAGAAGATGTCCACCGGACTGTCCGATGGCATTGCCATTCCCCACGCCAAGACGGATACCGTGACTGAAATGACCACCGTGCTGGCCCTCAAACACAACGGCCTGGATTTCCAGTCATTTGACGGACAGCCGTCCCGGATCTTCATCATGACCATTTCGCCGGCCGACCGTACCGGTCCCCATGTGCGGTACCTGGGGCAGATTGGAAAGTTGTTGAAACAGCCCGCCATCCGCGAGCGCCTGATGGCGTCCGTTACCCCGGATGACATTGTCCGGGCGCTCACGGACCTGGGCCCGGACGAAGGGGAGGGCGTCCTGTGATCCTGGTCAAGGTCGAACAACTCGTTTTGTCGAACATGGGGTTTGTCGTGCTGTTCAAGGGGACCGATGATCCGCGGTCCCTGCCGATTTTCATCGGCGCCGCGGAAGCCCAGGCCATTGCGATTCACATGAACGACGTCCAGGTTCCCCGCCCCCTGACCCATGACCTGTTCAAGAGCGTGCTGGACCTGCTGGAATGCCGGTTGATGCGCGTGGAGATCTACGACCTGAAGGAAGGAACCTTTTTCGCCAACCTGGTGTTGGAGCGTGACACCGCCCGCATGCGCGTGGATACCCGGCCCAGCGATGCCATTGCCCTGGCGCTCCGGTGCCTGGCGCCGATATACGTGGCGCGGACCGTCCTCGAGCAGGCCGGCCGGGTTATTGATCCCAAGGCCGAGGGCGGGACATCCGAATCGAAAACCACACCGGAACCGCCCAAGCTGTCACATATGGAAATACTCAAGCGGGATATTGAACAGGCGGTGCAGGAAGAACGGTATGAAGATGCCGCCCGGTTCCGGGACGAGATCAAACGCCTTGAAAAAACCCATACCGACAATTGACCCCTCCGGGGTTCCGCCGGGTCCGGGCGCCCGGCATGCCGCCCGGATGGACGTGTTCACCACCGCCGGCCTGTATCTGGTTACCTCGGAAGCGCTTTCCGGACCGGGAGGGACCCGTGGGGTGGTGCGTGCCGCACTGGCCGCCGGGGTCCGCCTGATCCAGTTGCGCGAGAAGGACTGTTCCGTCCGTGTGTTTATGGATCTTGCGAAGGATGTTCGCGATATGACCCGCGAGGCGGGCGCCCTGCTGATCATCAACGACCGGCTGGACGTGGCGCTGGGTGTGGATGCCGACGGGGTACACCTGGGTCAGGATGATTTCCCGGTCACGGACGCCCGGCGGCTGGCCCCGGACTTGATCATCGGCACCTCGACCCATTCCGTAGAAGAAGCGGTGGCCGCCCAGCGGGACGGTGTGTCGTACCTGAACATCGGCCCCCTGTTCCCGACTGCAACCAAGGTGTGGAACGATGCCTTCCTGGGCGTGGAGGGTTTGCGGCGGATTGCCGCGCATGTCCGGATCCCTTTCACGGTGATGGGCGGGATCAAGGCGGACCATATTCCGGCCCTGCTGGCGGCCGGGGCACGGACCCTTGCGGTGGTGACGGCGGTGACGGCAGCGCCTGATCCCGGGGCGGCAGCGGCGGATTTGTTGAGGCGTATCCGGCAGGCGGGATGAGGTGCGATCGCGAGTAAACGCATCTATACTTTCAATACGGATGAGGATCGGAACACGAGAGCGGGCGACGAGAGCGGTGGACGATTCAGGAATTTCCTACTCGTTATCCGTTCTCGTCGCCCGCTATCGTCAACCGAATCCCGTTCTTGCTGAAGTTGATGGGTTTGGCGATCGATTTGATGCGTTTGCATTGAGGTGCTATCATCCTGCACTTGACGGGATGGACTGGTTCGGGGGTATGGTAGGGGTTCCGCACGGGATGGATGTTCAGAAGGAGTCACGGCATGAAAACATGGATTCGCCTGGGATCGGTCGCTGCCATGGTGGTCTCGCTGTTCTGGCTGGCAGCCTGTGAGGATGACTCGGGCGTGCAGCCGGGTGATTCGTTCCTTATCAAGCCGTCCGGTGTGGTCATGGGAGCATCACAGGCCAGCGTTTATTTCACTGCCGAAGGCGGGCATCCTCCGTTCAACTGGTCGATTTCGGATGGATCACTGGGGTCGGTGACCGGGTCCGGAACCCAGGTGACCTACACCCGGAACGCGGTCAACGGGATCAACGTGTTGAGTTGCCTGGACAGCGAGGGGTGGTCGGCAACGACGACCATCACCCAGCAGGACGATCCGGTTCCCGAAGAGCCGATCCCGGTCCTGACGGTTTCGCCCGCAACCGCCAACCTGGCACGGGACGGGGAACGGGTGGTCTTCACGGCGGCCGGCGGCGAGGGACAGTACCGATGGTCGGTTGAAGATACGGCGCGCGGCACGGTTACCGTCCAGGATCGCACGCAGGCCCTGTACGAACGCAAGGCGGCCGGGAACAACACCGTGGTTCTGTACGATGAGGAGGGGCACGTGGCCGTGGCAGCAGTTACGCAACCCAATGCGGTAACGCTCGTGGTTTCACCGGCAAATGTTACCGTTACCACCAACGGGTTGCAGGTGTTCACCGCCAGTGGTGGAACCGGAGCCTATGCTTGGACCATTATTACTGCGGGAGGAGCAAAAGGAACAATCAACCCTGGGGTGGGAGTGAGCACCCTGTATACCAGCACGGGCCCGGGTACGGACCAGCTCCAGTTGTCGGATGGTGTCTCGACCGTCTTTGCGGTGATCAACAAGAATTGAGGATTGTGGAACGTCGCAGGTAGGGGCGCGAAGCGCATGGAGGGCGAACGTCCTCGTGAGCCGTCCGTATGTTATGTAGCCCCGCTCTATGAGCGGAAGAAAATGGAGAGGCGTTCGTAGCGCGCGGCTCCATGTCCTGGTTGTATGTGGGAGGTGTCAGGTGGTACCGATAATACTCTGTGGTGAAGCGGCCCTTTCGGCGTTTCGGATCCGGGCCTTGTTGAACGTGTTGCGAGCCGATGCACCGAAGCTGGATATCCGCCGCATTGAAACCAGCTGGGTCTATTGCCTGGAGACGGAAGGGGAACCGGACACGCTGACGATGGACCGGGCCCGTACCCTGCTGGCCGCCGGTGATGTTTCCGAGGGACGGGAGGGGTTCTTCGTCACCCCCCGCAAGGGCACCATTTCGCCGTGGTCCTCCAAGGCTACGGATATTTTCCGCAACTGCGGGTTGACGGCCATCCGGCGCGTGGAACGCGGCATCCGGTTCAAGGTGTGGGGCGGCAAGGCGGGGAGCCTGATGGCCCCGGACACGCTCCAGCCGGTCTGGAACCGGTTCCATGACCGCATGACCGAGGGCGTCTACACCGACTTGTCGGACCTGTTCGAACATCCGGACCCGGCGCCCCTGGTGACCGTGGATGTGCTCGGGGGCGGCCTGGACGCCTTGCGCCAGGCCAATGTTTCCATGGGCCTGGCCTTGAGCGAGGATGAGATGGCCTACCTGGTCGAATCGTTCACCGCAGCCAAACGCAATCCCACCGACGTGGAACTGGTCATGTTCGGCCAGGTGAATTCCGAGCATTGCCGGCACAAGATCTTCAATGCGTCGTGGATCGTGGATGGCGAGAAGCAGGACCAGACCCTGTTCGGCATGATCAAGCATACCCACGCCGTCCAGCCCAAGGGGACCCTGGTGGCATATCGCGACAATGCCGGCATCCTGGAGGGATTCGAGGACGCCTGGTTCGAGGTGGACCGGTCCGGGCGTGCCGTGTACCGCGACACGCGCGGGAAACTGGATCTCGTGATGAAGGTGGAGACCCATAACCATCCCACGGCGATCAGCCCGTATCCCGGCGCCGCCACCGGCGTGGGTGGCGAGATCCGCGACGAGAGCGCCACCGGCATCGGCGGGCGCAGCCGCGCGGGCCTGTCAGCCTACATGGTGTCGAACCTGCGCCTGCCGGGCTGGATCATGCCCTGGGAGAAGGCAACCGCCGAATTTCCCAACCGGCTGGCAACCCCGCTGGCCATCATGCTCGAGGGACCGATCGGCGGCGCCGGGTTCGGCAACGAGTATGGGCGGCCCAATCTGCTGGGATTCTTCAAGACCTATGAGCAGAAGGTGGGCGGCCGCCTGCGCGGGTATCACAAGCCGATCATGGTGGCGGGCGGCATGGGCGTCATCAAGCGGGAGCATATCGGCAAGCACGACCTTGCCGCCGGGGCCCTGGTCATCCAGTTGGGCGGGCCGGCCATGCGTATCGGTCTGGGCGGCGGCGCCGCTTCCTCGATGGCCACCGGCAGCAACGCCGCCGATCTCGATTTTGATTCCGTCCAGCGCGGCAACGCCGAGATGGAACGCCGGTGCCAGGAGGTGATTGACGCCTGCATTGCGCTGGGCGATGCAAATCCGATCCTGAGCATCCATGACATCGGCGCCGGCGGATTATCCAACGGGTGCCCGGAACTCGTGTCGGAGACCGGCGGGCGTTTCCACCTGCGCGCCATCCACAACGAAGACCGTTCGATGAGTCCGATGGAAATCTGGTGCTGCGAGGCGCAGGAGCGCTACGTGCTCTCCATTCCGGCCGATGCGCTGGACCGTTTCAGTGCCCTGTGCGAACGTGAACGGTGCCCGTTCGCCGTTGTCGGGACCGTGACGGGCGACCATCACCTGACCCTGGAGGACGACCATTTCAAGAACCGGCCGATCGACATCGATATCGGCGTGATCCTGGGCAAGCCGCCGCGGATGGAACGCGATGTCCGGCGCCTGCCGGTCCAGGCGGAACCTTTCACGGCTGACGGCATTGCCATTGAGGATGCGGTGGAACGTGTCCTGCGCCTGCCGGCCGTGGCGAACAAGACGTTCCTGATCACCATTGCCGACCGGAGCGTGACCGGGCTGGTGGCGCGGGACCAGATGGTGGGCCCCTACCAGGTGCCGGTATCCGATGTGGCGGTGACGGCGCTTTCCTACCGGTCGTACCGCGGCCAGGCGATGGCCCTGGGGGAACGGGCCGGCGTCGCGGTGCTGAACGCGCCGGCATCCGGCCGGCTGGCCGTGGTGGAGTCGCTGTTCAACCTGGCCGCCGCCGATGTGGGGCCGCTGGAGAACGTCAAGTTGTCGGCCAACTGGATGTGCGCGTGCGGCGAGGAAGGCGAGGACGCCAACCTGTTTGATACCGTGCGGGCGGTGGCCATGGACTTGTGTCCCGCGCTCACCGTGTCGATTCCGGTCGGCAAGGACTCGCTCTCCATGCGGACCGTGTGGAAGGACAGCGCGGGCACAGCGCACCGGATGGTGTCGCCGTTGAGCCTGGTGGTGTCGGCCTTTGCGCCCGTGGATGATGTGCGGCGGACCGTGACGCCCGATTTCAAGCCGGTTGAGTCCGGCCTGTGGCTGTTGGACCTGGGCGCCGGACGGAACCGGCTGGGCGGGTCGGCCCTGGCGCAGGTATACAACCAGGCGGGGGACACCTGCCCGGACGTGGATGATCCCGCCCTGGTGGCGCGTGCGTTTGCGCTGGTGCAGGAACTGGTGCGTGAGGGGTTCCTGCTGGCCTATCATGACCGGTCGGACGGTGGCGTGCTGGTGACACTGGCCGAGATGGCGTTTGCCGGCCGCCGGGGTTTCAAGGTGGATCTGGGCGCCGGGGATCCCCTGGCCCTGCTGTTCAGCGAGGAGCCCGGCGCCGTGTTCCAGGTTGCCGCCGGTGATGCGGACCGTGTGGCCGAAGCCGTTCAGCGGCATGGGTTGGAATCCTGCTGCCGGAAGATCGGCCAGACCCGCGATCTGCGGGTGATGGAATTCCTGGCGGACGACCGACCGGTGTACCGGCAGTATGTGATGACGCTCCAGCGTGTCTGGTCCGAGCTCACCTACCGCATGCAGGCGTTGCGGGATCATCCGGAATGCGCGAAGGAGGAGTATGACAACCTGCTGGACGGCGAGGATCCCGGCCAGCGGTTCAAGCTCGCGTTTGATCCGGGGGAGGATCCCGCGGCCGGCGTGTCGGTGCAGACCACCCGTCCCCCCATGGCCATTTTGCGGGAACAGGGCATCAACGGCCAGGTGGAAATGGCTGCGGCATTTGACCGGGCGGGGTTCGAATGCGTGGATGTGCACATGACCGACCTGCTGGGCGGGCGGGTGGACATCAATGACTTCATCGGTCTGGTGGCCTGCGGTGGGTTTTCCTACGGCGATGTGCTGGGCGCCGGGGCGGGATGGGCATCGTGCATCCTTTACAATGAGCGGCTCAAGGAACAGTTTGCCCGTTTCTTCGCGAGACCGGAGACCTTTGCGCTGGGGGTGTGCAACGGGTGCCAGATGATGGCCCAGCTCAAGGGGATCATCCCGGGCGCTTTCACGTGGCCGGCCTTCACGCGCAACCGGAGCGAGCAGTTCGAGGCGCGCTCGGTGATGGTGCAGGTGGAGGAATCGCCCTCCATCTTCTTCCGCGGCATGGAAGGCTCGCGGCTGAGCATCCCGGTGGCGCACGGGGAGGGGTTTGCCGATTTCCGGCATACCGGCGCGGCGGACGATCTGCGCCGGTGCCGGCTGGTGTCGATGCGGTATGTTGATAACCGGGGACGCCAGACGGAGCGGTACCCGTACAATCCCAATGGCTCGCCGGAAGGCATTACCGGGGTGACCAGCGCCGACGGGCGGGTGACGATCTGCATGCCGCATCCCGAACGGGGATTCCGGTCAGCCCAGCTGTCCTACCGTCCGCCGGAGTTCGCTGACAGCGAGGACGGACCCTGGATGCGCATGTTTCGCAACGCGCGTGCCTTCGTCGGATAATGGAAACGGCTGCAACATCCGACTGGCGTGATATCATCCTGCATGTCATTGCCACATCACAGGGTGGTGATGCGGTCGGTGTGCGGTCGATCTGTGAAGGGTTGTCGACCGGGCGGTACCGGTGCGTGGTGGCCATGCCGACCGACGGCGGGAATGTCACACCGGCGGATTTCCGGGATGCCGGTGCGGCGGTTGAACCGTGGGAAGGCGGGGTGCGGAGCCTTCCGTGGGCGATACGGGACCTGGCGGATATAATCCGGCGCGTGAATCCGGCCTGCATTCATGCGCACGGTAGTGGTGCCGTCCGTGCAGCCTGGCTGGCCCGTTCCCGGGCAGGTCATCAATCAACCCCGCTGGTGGCTGCCCTGCGCGGAGGGATGACCCTGTATGATCGGCCGGTGCGGCGTTGGGTCCGGCTGTGGATGGAGCGACGTGCGTTGCATGCCGCGGCCCGGGTCCTGGCGGTGTCGGAGGCGGAACGTTTGACCCTGGTTGAGAGCGGGGAAACTCCACGGTTGCTGTCGAATCGATCGGTGTCGGAGGCGGAACGTTTGACCCTGGTTGAGAGTGGCATGGCGCCATCGGAACATGTTGAGCATTTGCCGACGGGTCTGCGGCTGAACCGTTACCTCGAACTGGGGGCGTTGGACCGGCAGACGGCGCGGGTGGCGTTGAACCTGTCACACAAGGCGCAGGTGATCGTGATGGTGGCGCGGTTTGGTCCGCCCCGCGATTTCAAGGTATTGCTCAAGGCGTTTGCCGCCGTGTGCAGGAACCATCCGAAAACCCTGCTGTACCTGGTGGGGGACGGTCCGTTCCGGCCGGCGATCGAGCGACAGATCCGGTCGCTGGGTTTGGGACGGCAGGTTCACCTGCCGGGGCTGAGGAGGGACCCGTCCCCCTTTTATGCCGCGGCGGATTTGTTCGTGTTGACCGCGACCGGTGGTGACGGGTTTCCGCTGGTGCTGGCGGAAGCCCAGGCGGCGGGGTTGCCGGTGATTGTGACCGATGTCGGCGGCAACCGTGAGGCGGTGGTTCCGGACGAGTCGGCGCTCCTGGTGCCGAAATCGGATGTATCGAAATTAACCTGGGCCATGGAGACGTTGCTGGGGGACAGTCAGCGGCGTTCCACGATGGGGCATGCCGGGCGCCGTCTGGCGCGTCGGCATTTCGACCTGGGTGTGATGATCCGTGAATTGGGCCGTGTCTACCGGACCGTCATTCAGGAAAAAGGCCCATAAGACTGGTTCCGGCCATCCGGTTTCAGTGGGAATTTTGACAGGATGGACAGGATGGGGATGAGCGATTGACGGGATGGGGATCGGGGAAGTGTTCAGTTTTCAGAGGTCAGTACTCGGAAGGGATTGATTCTTATGATCAATCAAGTAAGCGGGAACGGTTTTATTGACACATTCCGGCTGGTTTGATAGATATGGAAACCGCGTATTTACAAGGTTTTTCGCAGATGGGGCAGTAGCTCAGTTGGTAGAGCACCACGTTCGAAATGCGCAGGAAATTTTGGGGGCATAGCTCAGTTGGTAGAGCGACTGGTTCGCAATCAGTAGGTCGGGGGTTCGAATCCCCCTGCCTCCACCACTATCGAGAAGGACTCGCAGAACGTTGCGAGTCCTTCTTCTTTTCGGGGGGGAGTCTCTGTTGTCCGCTCAGGCGCATATTCAGAGCGTGGATGTGATTCTGCATGCCTTAGAGCATCATCCCGAGGCGCTACGCGCTCGGGACAACGTGGGGGTCGGGAGTTCGAATCTCCTCTGCTCCACCATGATTATCAGGGACTTACGGAAGCTACCCGTAAGTCCTTTTTGTTTACATGAGGGTTTCGCAAGCTACAAGCAGGCTGTGATTGTCGATGTGTCGATTATGACACCACGTGTAATGCGCGACATGCCTCGATGAAGGTTTCCGCCCGCT
>MHBQ01000036.1:8881-9955 GCA_001803315.1 Lentisphaerae bacterium RIFOXYC12_FULL_60_16 | reverse complement strand
CCTGGGACAATCCATCGTGGCCAGGCTGCGCCAGGACCTGCACCGGAAAATCCTGCTCCTCCCGCGCTCCTACCATGAAATGCACAAGCCGGGCCAGATCATGTCCCGCATCCTATCGGATGTGAACGTGGTCCAAAAACAGATGCTGGCCACCATGCTGGATGCCGGCACCCAGGTCATCACCTTCGCCATCGGGATCGGCATCCTGCTGGTCACCGACTGGCGGACCGTGGTCCTGCTGAGCATCGTCATCCCGCCGTATGTCATCCTGTACCGGATGAACCTGCGCAAACTCAAACGGGTCAACCAGGAATTACGCCACACCAACTCCTGCCTGTACGGACTGGTCAGCCAGAAACTCGATGCCGTCCGCGCCATTTTCGGCTACTCACGCGAGCGCCATGAACTGTTGAACTTCCACCGCCTCTCGGCCTGTTTCACCCGTGACGCCATGGCCCAGCAACGGATCAATTCCCGCATGAACCGGACCTCGCAGGTGATGACCAGCCTCACCGCCATGTCCTGCCTGCTGCTCGGCGCCAACATGGTCATCGGCGGCAACATGTCACTCGGCCAGTTGCTGTACCTGTACAGCACCATCCATTACGTGTTCGGGCCGGTCCAGACCCTCTCCCAGCTTTCCGTCACCTTCACCAACCTGCTGGTGGCGTTCCAGCGGATCGTCCAGGTACTCGATGAACCGCTGGAGATCGACGAGCATCCGCAGGCCAAACCATTCCCCTCCCCCCCGCGCAACGGCATCAGGATCAACAACCTCCATTTCGCCTACCGGCCCGACCTGCCGCCCGTGTTCCACGGTCTTTCCATGAAACTGCCGGTCGGCCAATGGACCTGCATCATGGGACCGAGCGGTTCCGGCAAAACCACCCTGCTTCACCTGCTGGCCCGGTTATACGATCCCGACAACGGTTCCATCCGCGTGGATGGCCTGCCCCTCGACCAGATATCCTTCGCCACCCTCCGCCAGCGGGTCGCCCTGGTTCCCCAGGAACCCCAGATCATCAGCGCCACCATCCGGGAAAACATCGCCTATGGTCGTCCCGATGCCAACCT
>MHBQ01000036.1:7636-8774 GCA_001803315.1 Lentisphaerae bacterium RIFOXYC12_FULL_60_16 | reverse complement strand
GCGGGCAGCGCCAGCGCATTTCCCTGGCCCGGGCACTCCTGACGGAACCGGATGTAATCCTGCTGGACGACACCACCTCCGCCCTGGATGCGGAAACCGAACAGCGCGTCCAGGAAACCCTCGCCCGCCTGCTGATCGGGAGAACCGCCGTCATCGTCTCCCAGCGCATCTCCATGGCCATGCGCTGCCACGTCATCGGCGTGCTCGATGAAGGGGTGCTGACCGAATTCGGAACCCATGCCGAACTGGCCGACCAGGATGGTTTCTATGCGGCCCTGGTACGCCAGCAAATGGCCAGTCATGAAAAGCCCGAAACCCGGAGGTAATACTGCGCATGAAACTGTATATCTGCACCGATATGGAAGGTTGTGCGGGCATCTTGAACCACGATGACTGGGTGTTGCCGACAGGACGCTGGTACAACAAGGGGATCTCCATCCTCACGGCGGAAGTCAACGCCGCCATCGCCGGCTTCTTCGAGGGGGGCGCCACCGAAATCGTGGTGCTCGACGGGCATGGCGCCGGTGGAATCGATCCGCTGCAACTGGACGAACGGGCCCGCCTGTTGCGCGGCCAAACCACCCAGTCCGGTGTCTATTTCGGGCTGGACGGAAGTTTCCAGGGCCTTGCGTTTGTCGGCCAGCATGCCAAGGCCGGCACTCCCCGTTCGCACATCACGCATACCGGCTGGTTCAACACCATCAATGAAACCATCAACGGCATATCGGTGGGCGAATTCGGCGAGATCGTACTCTGTGCCGCGGAACGCGGCATCCCCACAATCTTCGGCGCCGGCGAACAGGCATTCACCCTGGAGGCTCAGGCGCTCACCCCGGGCGTTATCACCGTGGCCGTCAAGGAAGGGCTCCTGGAGGACGGTCTGGATCACCTCACCGAGGATCAGTACCGTTCCGCCAAACTGACCGCCCTGCACCTGCATCCGCATGAAGCCTGCCGCCGTATCCGGGCCGGCGCACGACAGGCGGCGGAACAACTCGTCAGGATTCCGGGCGCTTTTCACAGCCCCTCGATCAAGCCCCCATTCGAACGGATCATGCACCTGCGGGCGAAGGGAGACCAGTCCCCCTGGACCGGCCGCGCCATCCACCCCACCAGTGTGGCAGACCTGCTCCGCCTT
>MHBQ01000036.1:245-7598 GCA_001803315.1 Lentisphaerae bacterium RIFOXYC12_FULL_60_16 | reverse complement strand
TCTTTGGATGGCGAGGCGCTTGCCCTTCGTAGCCTTGGCGAAGAAGGGTCCTCGCGAGCCGTCCCATGCCTGGTAGAGCGTACGTGCCGGACCAGACGGCTCTGTCAACGCCGCTTTGAAAGAGCTCTTCTTCAGCCGTTTTGAAAATGACTGTCTACTTTGTCTTCTTCCGGCGGAACCGCAGAACCGCAGAATATCCAACCGCAGAATGTCGAAGGAAAGCGAGACGTCACGGATCCCACAGGTCGACTTTCCATGTTCGACGTTCTCCCCTCCCCTCCCATCCCATCCCTACCTCTTCCTGACCAACGTTGCGGGCATTTGATTCGGGCCGAGTCCGCGAGGTCCGATCAAATGCCCGCAACCTCTGCGGTCCGACTCTGCGAACTCTGCGACTCTGCGTGAGATCCCCTCCCGTCAATCTCCCGTCCCATCCTGTATATCCAGTCAACTCCCCTCCCAATAATTCGTCAATCTCTTACGCTGAAGCTTCGAAAGACAGGTCTGCGGTTCTCCCGGAACATCGCCAAACCGGCGGATTCGGGAATTTTCAGGGCGGCGTCCTTTCCCCCTTCGCCTTCCCCGTCACACGTTTGATGAAATCACCCTTGGCCGCCGTATAGGAAACGCGATCGTCATGATGCGCATGACTGAGTCGCAATTTGAGCTCGCCGTATTCCCGGGCAACGTCAGGATGCGCAATGAGGTAGTCGCGGAACTTGAGCCTATCCCAATGCTCAAAATGGGCCTCGACCATGTGGATGTGATGCGTTCGGTCCCCGTTCATGTCACGTTTGATGAACCAGGCATAGAATGGCGGGGTATCATCACCCCACGATGGCCTCCAGAAATAGTCATACCCCTGCGCTTCCAGTATGGGGACAATCCGTTGCCTGGTCGCATCAAGACTCGTCACCTCGACCAGTATATCCACGATGGGTTTGGCTGCGAGGCCGGGGACCGCGGTGCTGCCAAAATGTTCTATCCGTCCGACCAGGTCATGGGGTAAACACGACAGCAGATGGCGCCGTTCCTCCGCAAACATCGCCGGCCACCGGGGATCATATGGCACAACGGCCACCTCCTCCTTCACCACCCGCGCAATCTTCGCTTCAAGCGTTTCCATTCGTTCCAACTCGTTCCGTCAGCGCGACTATGACTCTATCGCTGGTCACGGAATCCAGCAAAAGCCCTGTGCCATAAGGCGCTACTCGCTTACGTTCCAGTTCTCCCGTGTCCCTAGCCTGTCAACGTCCGCCGTCATGGTGGCGAGCTTGCGAGCCTACCATGCACGCCGAGGTTGTGCCGGGTCATTCCAATAGGCTGAAGAAGGGGAGTTTCGCGGCGTCCTTGTCGAACGTAATGCCGCTCTCACAACCAGCAGCTTGTGCCGAGTGCGCAATAAGAATGTCGGCCAAATCCGCCTTGTACTTCGGTCCGTCGTTCAAAAAGCGCTCGATGGCACCATCCGCCTCGAAATCGAACACGGGCATCTGCCGCATGGCCTGAACGGAATCGAGTATCTCGGATCTCGACTTGTCATAAGCACTCTCGAGCACCCAGATCGTCTCCAGGATAACGAGTAACGGGACGAACAGACGCTCCCGTTTGCCTTCCGCCTGCTTCAGGCGCCGGCGGGCAACCTCAGCCTGCTTCGCATCGTCACGAACAAGGAAGCGAACAAGGACGTTGGTATCAACCGCCATCATCGCAGCCGACTCCTTATTCGCCGAGCCACGGCGGCTTTCATTTCGTCGATGCTCCTGCGTGTCTGTGCGGGACTGTGAAGGCGTCCGAACACCTCGTCAACGGACTTTGTTACCGGTTTCAGCACCGCCTCCTCATCACCGTGGACAACGAACGCAACGCGGTCGCCAGCGTGAAGACGAAGCGAATCCCGGACCGCCTTGGGGATCGTGAGTTGCCCCTTGCTCGTCAATGTAGCCGTAACCATGCGACAACTCCTTACATTTCAAATTCTCCTTACATGGTAGCAAGGCGGTTCGCACAGGTCAATGCTCATTTCCGGCACAACGTCAGCGGGAAAGGATGTATACTCACGATTAAGCCTGTCACTGCAGCGTCTTGCTGAATTCGATCGGTTTGACGATAGATTTGATGATTTGCCCTGAATGATTACGGGTTCCGAACGCCAGCCTTCACCGTTTGCGAGCCCGCCAGGGTGAGACACGGTGCGAGGCATTGTTCGGCCTGAATTCTCCGATTCTCTATCGCCTGCACAGCCACACAATAAGAATAAATAGAAGCAAGATGATGAGAGGTGCAAGCTGCGCAATCATAATGCACCGATTCGTCTTCCAGTCCGGCGTCGGTGGGTCTGTAGGTAAAAGAACCTCGGAAGCAAACCTCTTCAGCACAAGTTGCGCCTGCTCTTTGCAGTCATCTGAGACCAACACCATTTGCACCCGCAACTCATTTCCACCTTCATAGCCCTCGACAATGCGAAATGGGACTGCGTTGTTCTTCAGCGTAATCGCTGCCCGCGCGAACGTGTCAACGTCGCCACTTTTGAAGACCATCATTTCGTTTGATCGAGTTCTCGTTTCCATTGGTCGAACATCGCATTATCCATCATACATAGCATGGGAATATTTGGGTGTTTTTTAAATAACGTCCGGCTGGTCGTTCATTTCGGATGGTTTATGCGATCATTGGGCGCGCTGTTGGTTGCTTTCTCCGGGACAGTCAACAGTTGCTCGTCAACGATTGGCGCGTAGCGTATTTCGTCCACCATTTTATTGAATTGCTCGATCCCGATGAGGTGGTGTTCGAGTGTCTGGACTGAGGTACTGATGCGGTCCACGGTGTTTGACAACACGGCCACCTGAGCTTCAAGCCGCTCGATCTGTGCATTCATCGTATGAGGCGATTCCACGGTGCGGCAACCGGCAAGCACACCGAGGATGACAAGCGCTGCGACCGCAAGTTGTCTCCACGATATCATCTTTTCACCTCACATCCCACCGCCGACGTCAGTGCTGAGGATCGGCGAGCTTGCGAGCCGTATCCTCCGGCACTTGGTTGGCCTCGTTCCATTTGTCCCCGATCTCTGGAAACAACACTGCACTCAGTGCGATCATAAACGCCACGCCAAGAGAAAGCCCCCCAATGACAAGAAAGAAAGGCACGAGACAGCCCTTGCCCTTTGGGTGATGATCTGTGGATGTCAAAGGGCGTGGAGTTGAAGTGCGCTTTGGAATAATTATTTGCCTTCCGTTCTTTCTGGGTTGGCGAGGTGGCGGGGCTTGGAGACTGGGCGGCCTTTCATCCTGCTTCAGCAACTCAGGCGCGATTGTGTAGACCGCGACGGACATGAGATCATGTTCCGTGGCTCCGTCTTTGCATTCCCATCCCTCGCCCCAGCCCTGATTGTCTCCGTACTTCAAAGCCTTTTGCATGACCGCTTTGCTTGGCTTCTTGACCGGCATCACGGAACGACTATCGGGATCGCCGAACAGCCATTCCAACGCATCGTCAACACGGGTATTGAAGTCCTCTTCCTTTTGCTCAAGCTCTTCAATGTATTTATCTGCACGCCAGGTATTTATTGCTGTGCCGGAATCACCACCAAGCTTCTTGATTCTGGCCAACTGTTCCTTTGTGGCCGGTTTCCCTTCTGTTTCGTCGGCATCACGTTCCAATCCTTCGATAAGATCATCAGCCCTTTGATATGTGCAACCATCCGGTAGGCTTCCCCCAAGCTCCGCAATTCTGGCTCGTTGAGTGTCGGTAGCTGAAGCGGTTTCTCTAAGACCAATGATAGCAGACATTGCATCGCGTCTTGTCTTCGGGATCGTCCCGCCAAGCAAAGCAATTTCATCTATTTGCCATTGCTCAGGCGGTCGGTCACCCTCAAGTTGCTCTATTAATTCATCAGCTTTCACTTTGGTGAGATTCTTGGGCACTGTCGCCCCAAGTCGTGCCAGTCTTTTAAGTTGTCGTACTGTCGCTGGTGCTGACTTTATCAAGGAGTCAATCAACGCTGAAGCCGCTTGCTTCGAGAGGCCACTTTTCGGATCTCCACCAAGCCGTTTGATATATGAAATCTGCTTCTCTGTCGCAGGATCACTCATGTAATGCTCCTGTGATCACACTTGTGGGTTCCGAAGTCGCAGCCAACGCTTGGTTGGTGCCTCCATCTGTTCTAATCGTTCTCTCAAAGTCTTCAGCAAGCACCCAGACTATTGAACTATTCTGAAACAACACACAAGCACCTTGCTTTCGATGATTCTTCGGGTTGCACCAGACCATCGGGCCATTTGCCTCTCCTGGCTTTGGTAATCGGTAAGAATAGTCGGTCCATTCATCCACACGGGCGAGTTCGCCCGTATGACTTCCCGACCCTCGACACACGAAGACCTTCGCATGGTCACAGAAGGTCGTTACAGAACCAAGGCGTTGCGGGAAGGCGCCCTGATTCGCGTTCGTATGCGCCCTGAGCGCCAAACTTATCTGCCGGAGGTTGTTCATGCATACAGCCCGTCTCACCGGCTCCTTGTGCGTGCGGTGCCACAGCAGATGCATCAACTCGGGAAAGATGAAAAGGAAGAAGACCACCGCCAGCACAGCCACAATCCATGTGGTCGTCGTTTTCATCTTTCCTGCATCAACGCCGCCGTTAAAGCGCGTGCGATTTAGCGCTTCACTTCCGACGGCTGGTTGGATGCGTCTTTGTCTCCGGGTTTGAGTTCTCCAAAGACCTCCTTCGGGGAGGCGTACTTCAGTTGCCCCATCGGTATGGTGTTCAAGCGAAAGGAGGTGTCATAGGGGGAAAGCTGGCCCTCGACCAGATGCCCTTGTGCTTGGTAAACCAACTCGCTCATCGAGCCGGTCACGGCCCGATTCAAGGCTTTTGAAAGGGTCACACAAGCTGCGGATGGAGCAACGAAACGCTCGAAGTGAAATCGAAAACCGTCATCCGTCATGATTTCACCCAGCAGGCTCACCATCCTGGAAATCATCGCTCCATCGTTTGTCATCCCCTTGCCGTACATTACGGCAGAGTACAGGCATACAGTATTTGTGAAGAGAATGTATTGAATCCGGTCCGCAGTAAAGAGGTGGGCCGACCAATCCGCAAAGGGATTGATATCCAACGGCAGCACGCTTGGCGGCGAGACACGAAGCTTATGCGCCAACTTTGCTGAAAGTCTTAATATCATTGCATTCTCCGCATCCAACAATCACGGCGTGTCCGGCGAGCTTTAGTGAGTACCGCGGTCATAGGGTCAGCCCTCAAGGCAACAAATAGCCCTTGCCCCCTCAAGCGATCATTCCGGTTCCCTGCCCCGATGGCTTTTCATCCGATGTGGATCATCCTGCGTGATCCCTCTATCCAATCCAACCAAAACCCAACAGGGATGGGCCACCCCTCCCCACATCCATGATTCCACCCTATCGGGAAAATACCGTCCCCGCAAGAATGATCAACCAGTTCCATACGGGAAGCATCAGCGGCGCGGTTTACCGTGTACGCGGGAAGCCTTGGTTCGGGCGGTTTTATATTCGACGCCCGGCAGACCGACGAAGTGTTCATCCTGTGTCCAGAGCGTGGCATTTTCCGACCATGCAGTCGACAGGATCAGGCTGTCAGCCATGGGAAGGCGGTGCTTAAGACTGATCAGGGCTGCGCGGAGCGCAATCGATTCCGAGAGTTCAATCACCCGCCCTTGCTTCATCTGACCGATGGCCTGCAAGGCCTTTGGCTCGTCCGCAGCCGCGTTGACTTTCTTGAAGACTTCGTACAGGCAAATCACCGGAACCAGAAGCTTGTCGACGTCTTCGATCAGTGGCGCAAACACCCCGGCATGGCTCCCCTCAAACAGGTACTCGATCCAGCCTGACGTATCGACCACATTCATGTCCGGTCCGCCTCGTCACGCTCAAACCGGGCGTCATATCCCTTGAGAAAGCCCCGCATGCTGCGCATGGGGCGCACCGGGATCAGTTCGACGCGATCGTCGTAACAGATGACCTGGAGGCGTTCTCCCACCCGAATGTTCGCCCGCTCTCGAACCGCCAGCGGAATCACGACCTGATACTTGGGGGATACGGTTACGGTATCCATATCATCGATCTCCTTTTAGTGCTACGTATACCAGATCGATTGGCGTCGCGTCAATACATGGCATGCCAGATGATCAGCCCCTTCCAAACAGGAGGCATCAGCGGCGCGGTTTACCGTGTCGTCTTCCGCTCCGTGGTCGAAGGGTTCTCATTTTCAAGGTGCGCGCTCAGCTCCATCGGCCGGGGCCATTCAAGTTCGACATACTGCGCCCGCAAACGTTGCCGCAGGGGTTCCGTCGGTAGGTCCGGCAATTCCAGATTATGCTCCGCAGCGATGGCCGCGGCGGTTCCCGCCGCCTGCCCGATCTGCATCATGGTGCGGGTCAGACGGCAGCTCGAGGCGGCAATGCTCGAGAATCCGGCGGCACGACAGGCCACGAGGAGGTTGCGCCACCCTTTCGGAATCAGGCAGCGGTACGGTACCCCATAAGGCTGTGCGAGTTCCGGGCAACCGCCGCCTTCGCCGTGCCGGTCAAGGGCATGATCCGCAATCGCGACGATATCCGGATCGCACTGGCCACTGAGTCCGGTGAGGATGTCGTTCTCGGTCAGCATCTTCTCGCAAAGCACGCGACGGCTTTCCCGAATACCGAGCATCGGGGCGATCCATGTCATGCGATACGTCCGAAACTCGGGCCAATGGGTCTGGACGAAATGCCAGTGAGCCTTCAACCGTCGCATACACTCCGCGTAGGCCGCCGCGTAGCCGAGCGCGAGCATCTCACGACCCTCCATCGTCGGCAGCATATTGCAGTCCCGTCCCCGGTCGGGATACTCCACACAGCTCATCGCCGGAAAATGGGATGACCACCAGCACCGGGGTTCGATGTCCTTCGGCAGGGCTTCCACCGCCTCGGCGAAGCCGGGCATGACCTTGTAGATCAGGGTCACGGCGTTAACCGCCTCGGAGGCCTTCTCCTGCGCATGGGGCTCGTTGAACCGCGCGCGTGGATCGCCGCCGCAAAGGGTTTCGCACCCCAGGGCATCCGAGAAAGCGCCGCCCGCCGCATCAATCCAGAATCGTGCTTCGACCGTGTCGCCATCCGAGAGCGCGACCCGCCGGACGAGCCCCTCGGCCGCCACTACGTCCGTGAACACCGTGTTGAGGCGCACCTCAACCCGTCCCGTTTCGGCCAGCATCGCCCGCTGGCAGGCCGCCATGGCCTCCGGCAGGAAGGAGACACCATGCCAATGTTCGCGCGCCCAGTCCTGCGACGGACGCAGCCCGCCGGGCGGATGCCGACGCAGCGTATCCCGATACCGGCG
>MHBQ01000036.1:0-95 GCA_001803315.1 Lentisphaerae bacterium RIFOXYC12_FULL_60_16 | reverse complement strand
GCCGCCGTTAAGGCGGCGGCAAATCCGCCGCTGCCCCCGCCGACTACTCCCAGGTCAAAGGATTTCGTTCGCGTCATCACATCGGCTCGATCTGC
>MHBQ01000035.1:8929-9098 GCA_001803315.1 Lentisphaerae bacterium RIFOXYC12_FULL_60_16 | reverse complement strand
CTTCATGCCGCCCCCCGGAATCAAGCCGGATACCGCTGCCCCGGAATGGATGCCCGTCAGTTCATCACACCGCCTGCCTATCACCCATCCCATCCTGTATATCCTGTCAAACTCCCATCCGAGGCGAGGATTCAGTTTTCAGTATTCAGACCAGAGTGTCCCATCCCTT
>MHBQ01000035.1:0-8872 GCA_001803315.1 Lentisphaerae bacterium RIFOXYC12_FULL_60_16 | reverse complement strand
CCTGTACAAGCCGGGACCGACACGGCATAATGCCGGGCAAGGAGTGAATCGGCATGTCACCGCTTAAACGTCGTCGTCTCCGCCGCATGGGCCTGTTGGGAGGAACCTTCAACCCGATCCATCTCGGGCACCTGATCCTTGCACAAACCGCCATGGAATCGTTCGAACTCGAACGGGTCCTGTTCATGCCCTGCTCGGTTCCACCCCACAAGCGTTCCGTCAACCTGGCAAGCGCCGAGCACCGGCTGGCGATGGTGCGGCTGGCCATCGAGACCGATCCCCGGTTCGATTGTTCGGACATGGAACTCCAGCGCGGCGGGATCTCCTACGCCATCGATACCGTCCAGGAACTCCACCGGCATAACCCGGGCATGGAATGCTGTTTCATCATCGGAGCGGACACCCTGCTGGAACTGCACCAGTGGAAGAAAATCACCGAACTGCTCGGATTATGCCGGTTCGTCACGGTGGCACGGCCGGGCATCGCCCATGAGGCCCTCACCCCGGACACCTTGCAACTCCCCCCCCCCTGGCCCGACACCCTGCTCCGTGACGTGTGCCGGAGCCGGATGGTGGATATCGCTTCATCGGATATCCGGCACCGGCTTGCCGAAGGCATGAGTATCCGGTATCTTGTGCCCGAATCGGTTGACATGTATATTGCTGAACACCGCCTGTATGGCGGTAGATAGAGAGGTCATCATTAAAGCATTGGATCTGGCAAAACGTATGCGCACCATTCTGGAAGAAAAAAAAGCCGGGGATATCGTCATCCTGGATGTCCGGAAGCAAACCGATCTGGCCGATTATTTCGTCATCGCCACCGGGACCAGCAATCCCCACCTCAAGGCCATGAATGAACAATTGATCGTCGATCTCAAGCACGACGGCATTCCCTGCTACCGGCACGCGGGCGCTCCCGAAGGCGGCTGGCTGGCTATTGATTATGTGGATGTCCTGGTCCACCTGTTCCTTGAATCCCAGCGCGCATACTACGCGCTGGAAGACCTCTGGACCGGCGCTACCAAGGTGAAATGACAACCCTTCCAATCCTTGAACCATGCGATGTCCTGGTCCTGGGCGGTAGTACCGGCGCCGTGCAGGCGGCCTTGAGCGCCGCCAGTCGCGGAGCGAGGGTCCTGCTGGTAACGTCCTTCACCTATCTCGGCGAGGATGTCGCCTCCCACCTGCGCTACTGGCTGGAACCCGGCCAGGCCCCGGCCACTCCCCTGGCCGCCGACATCTTTGCAGCAACCCTGGAATCCGGTCGCCCCCTCACCCCCATGCAGATGAAATACCCCTTGGAACAGGCGTTGTTGCGCCAAAACATCCGCTTCCTCTACATGACCTACCCGGCCTGGCTGCTGCGCAACGAACGCGGCGCCATTGCCGGCGCGGTAGTCGCCAATCGTTCCGGATTCCAGGCGATCGTCGCCCGCGTCATCATCGATGCCACCGAACGCTCGCTGGCCGGCCGGATGTCCCGGGCGGAATTCCGCCCGTTCCCGGCAGGCACCTGCCACATGGAACGCACGGTGCTGGGCGGCGCCGCGTTGGAAATTCCCGGTGCCTCCGCACACACCCGCACCACCCCCATGCTGATCGGCGACCGCGAAGTCAACGCTGTTACCTATTCACTACCCATCGATATGCCCGATGCGTCCCCGGCCTCGTTCTGCGCAGCGGAAACCCGGGCCCGCCTGCTGACCTGGCACCCGGATCAGGCTACGGCCTCGGATCGGCTTTTCTTTCTCGCACCGGATCGCCTGAAAACAGCCCGGGGACCGGCCGGATGGACCGATGCCGACAGCCTCCCCCTCCCGTCCCTCCAATGCGACACCGAACCGCTGTTCCTGCTCGGTTCCGGCGCCGACCTGACCGAACCCGCCCTGCATCACCTGATGCAACCCTGCAACCTCATGGCGGTAGGCGCCCGACTCGGCCAACACGCTGCGGAACTGGCCGCCGCAACTCCCGCCGCCGCGGCATGGACGGTCGACTACCACGAGCTGCCCGCCGTTTCCTGCTCCATCTGCCGGGCGGACGCCTATTTCCGCCTGGCCGATGCCCGCACGATCGCGATCGACCTGCAACGCGTACCGGTCCTGGCGGATTGTGACGTGCTGGTGGCCGGCGGCGGCACCGGCGGGGCCCCCGCCGGCATCGCCGCGGCACGCGCCGGCGCCCGGACCATCGTCCTCGAATATCTTCCCTGCCTCGGTGGCGTCGGAACGGCCGGCCGCATCGCCAGCTACTACCATGGCAACCGGTGCGGCTTCACCCTCGAGATTGACCGGGGCGTGCACGCCATGGGACCCCATCCGGAATTCGAATGCCTTTCCGGCAAATGGAACACGGAATGGAAACAGCAATACCTGCTGGCCGAGTCGGCGCGTGCCGGCGCTTCCGTCTGGCTCGGCACGTTGACGGCCGCCGCCGCGGTTGAAGGATCCAGCGCCCGCGGCGTGGTCGCCATGACCCCCTTCGGCTTCGGACTGGTCCGGGCCGGGACCGTGGTCGATGCCACCGGCAGCGCCGACGTGGCGGCCGCCGCCGGAGCACCAACCGTCACCCTGGGCCGCGCCCATGTCGCCGTGCAGGGGACCGGTCTCCCCCCCTTCATTCCCGGCCGGCATTATACCAACACCGACCACACCTTCGTCGACGAGACCGACGTGATGGACATCACAAGGGCCTTTGTCGTGGCGCGCGAGAAATTCAGGGAAGGCTTTGACCTGGCCCAGATGGTCGATACCCGCGAACGCCGCCAGGTGGTGGGGGTTGTCCGCCTCGACCCGCTTGACTTCCTCGCAAAACGCACCCTGCCGGATACCGTCGTCACCGCCATGAGCAACTTCGATTCACACGGTTTCACGATCCACCCCCTGTTCATGGCCCGGCCACCGGACCGGGAATCGATCCGGGCACAGGTCCCCTTCCGCGCCCTGTTGCCGGCCACCCTCGACAACCTCATCGTGACCGGGCTCGGTGTCAGCGCCCATCGTGATGCCCTGCCGGTCATCCGCATGATTCCAGACGTCCAGAACCAGGGCTATGCCGCCGGCCGCGCCGCCGCCATGGCCGCATGCCAAGGCATCCGGTTGCGGAATATCGACATCAAGGATCTTCAGCGTCATCTCATTGATATCGGGAACCTCGAACCCGACGTGATCCGGCACGAGGATTCCTTCCCGCTGCCCGATGCCGCCATCGCCGAAGCCGTCCGTACCGGGATGGATGATCATCTCGGTCTGGCCATGATCTTTGCACGGCCGGCAACCAGCCGTCCCCTCCTGCAGGAGGCCTGGCGGACCGCCCCGGATCCACACCTGCGCCTGCGTTATGCGCACGTCCTGGGACTGATGGGCGATGCCACCGGCCTGGAAACCCTGCTGGCTGAACTGCCGCAACACGACTGGGACAAGGGCTGGAACTACACCGGCATGGGCCAGTTCGGCTTCAGCCTCAGCGAAGTGGATTCCCTTCTGGTGGCCCTGGCGCGAACCGGGGACACCCGCGCCGGTCCGGTGATCGTGGATAAAATCCGCCAACTCCGGCCGGACCATGAATTCTCCCATTTCCGCGCCGCCGTGCTGGCCTGCGAATCCGTGCCGTCCAAGGAAGCCGCGCCGCTCCTGGCCCGGCTGCTCGACGACCCTGCCGTGGCCGGCAACAGCAAACCCGACCTGGCCGCCGCCGTCCGTTCAGTACCCGCCAGCGGAACCGACACCACGGAACGGAACCGCGAATTGAAGGAACTCATGCTCGCACGCGGCCTGTTCGCCTGTGGCGATGCCGACGGCAGGGGCCGCCGGGTACTGGAGGCCTATCGCCGGGATCTGCATGGCCACTATGCCCGGCATGCCACCGCCATCCTCGATGCCGTGGAAACCTCCGGCTTCACCGGGTGATCCCGCTGACAACTCACCCCGGCGGCAGGAACCGGCGAAACGGCTGCATGGCCCGCGCCACCAGGCGCGCCGGAGACTGGATAAAGAGAATGTGCATGAACTCTTCCGTGGATATGGCCTTGGGCTCGTCCAGCCGGTGCCGGAAAAACTGGGCCACCAGCAGACCCACTACAATCCCCGCATAAATCAGGCTGTACCGGTTCCAGGTCCAGGCCGACACGGTCGACACCGGATCCGTCATCACCCGTCCCATCCCGTCAAACACCAGTCCCCACACAATGGGCATCAGCCCCATCGTCAGGCTGTTGGCCACGTTGGCAATGGCAAAGAAATGACTGCGCCCCATGACCGGCACCAGCCCCATCATCAGCCGGGTACTGGCCATGCCGATCATGGCAAACCCGGTCCCGCCGAACGTCGTGATCACAAACAGGATGATGGTCTTGTGGGGCAGCACGCCGGCGGACATCGCCATCCACAGGCACTGCCCGAGAATCACCAGACCGCTGGCGAAACCCAACAACGGGCGGCTGCCCACCCGGTCCGCCACCGACCCCGTCAACCGTGATGTCAGGGCGGCAATACCGCTGGAATAGGCGGAAAGCCCCAGGATCAGGCTCCCGGAAGCCTGGTAGCTATCCCGCATGAACGGCACCCAGATGACGCTTAACGCTGCGACAAACACATTGAAGCTGACCGTAAATGACAGATACCGGTGAAAGGGCGGATACCGGAGCATTTCCTTCCACGGCGGGTGAACGGTTCCGAAACGCGGCTTGAATCCCTGAACATCCGGAATCCTCCGGATAAAGAACACGCTGGTCAGCGCCGCCAGGTAACTGACCAGGAACACCGCGCCGAAAGCCCGCTGGGATTGAAACAGGTTAACCCAGAAACTGGACAGCAGCATCGTCCCGGCGACCGCCAGGTACATGCACATGGTATCGCGTGATAAAAACGCGCCCCGCTGGCTTTCCGGGACAATACTGGTGATCCAAGGCAGGTATCCGCACATGGAAATGCCGCGCACCACCGCGAAACAGGCCAGCATCAGCAGCACCAGGATAATGCGGTGTTCAGCCGCCAGGGCTTCCGGCCACAATGCGATAATCGCGATCCCGAGAATAAAGATGCTCCGGGTCGTCCATCCGCGGACAATAAACAGCTTGTAACCCATCCGCTCGACAAAGTTGGCCGCCGGTATCTGGAGGGCGCTGAACAGCGGAATCAACGCCACGGTGATCCCCAGCACGGTAGCCGTCGCACCCAGGTTTTTCAGGTACAACAACATGGGCATCCCGAGAATCAGCGACCAGGATGTGGTGTTGAAAGCCTGGAACCAATAGGCATTGGCCACGCCCGGCGGCATGGCTAACGCACTTTTGTTTTCTTCCATCCATCAAGCAAACCGGAAATCACACCATAAGGCAACCGGAATGACACCGGCCGGACTGTAGCCGGCCCCTGGCTGTAGCCCAGCCGGACCAGGCGGCTCGTGTGGAAACGAGCCCTCCATGCGTTCCGCACCATGCCTCCGTGTGAACGCCGTCCTGAAAACTCCCGAATCCGCCGGTTTGGCGATGTTCGGAAGAACCGCAGATTGACGAATTATGAACACCGAATGTCGAAGGGTGGGATCCGGGTCCCGTCCTGAAATAGGTTGTCACATGGCGAAGGAAGGAATAGGCCATGAGAGAGACGGGGGTCCGGTATAGTGAGGCATTTAAGCGGCAGATAGTTCAGGAGATTGAACGCGGTAAGCATGGTTCGTTCGGGAAGGCGAAGCGGGTGTACGGTATCGGAGGAGCGACAACCGTGCTGAGCTGGGTGAAGAAGTATGGTCGGGAGGATTTGCTACCGAAAAGGATACGGATTGAGACCATGAACGAGATTAATGAGTTGAAAGAGGCGCGCAAACGGATTCGGGAGTTGGAGGCGGCCGTGGCCGATGCGCATATCGACTTTTGCCTTGAGAAAGCCTACCTGACGATTGCGTGCGAGCGACTGGGAGAGGAGCGGGAAGGCTTTAAAAAAAAGCACGCCATGACGCTGTCCGACGTGCGCAAAGCGAAGGTGGGTCGGTGAAGAAAACGATCGCGGAGTTATGCGCCAAAGCGGGGATGAGCCGCCAGAACTTCTATAAAGCCAGGCGAGTGCGTCAGCGTCAGGCGGTGAACGAGAAACTGGTGAAAGAGTTGGTCCAAAAGGAACGAGCCGTGCAGCCCCGTCTGGGAGGATTGAAACTACACGGGATGTTGCGCTCGGAATTGAGAGAGGCCGGTGTACATCTGGGACGCGATCGTTTCTTCCAAGTGCTGAATCATCAAGGGCTTCTGCTGGAGCGATTGCCAAAGGCTCCGCAGACGACCTGTAGTCGGCATAGTCTTGGCGTGTTTGCGAATCTGGTGAAAGATATTCCGATCACCGGGCCCAATCAGGCCTGGGCCGGAGACATCACGTATATCCGAAGCCGGGATGAATTTCTGTATTTGAGTCTGATCACGGATATGAGTTCGAGAAAGATTGTGGGATACCATCTGGGGAGGACCTTGGAGGCCCGAGAGACGCTGGAAGCGCTGAAAATGGCGGTGAGGGATCTGCCGGAATGGGCCCGGCCGATCCATCATTCCGATCAGGGGTGTCAGTACTGTTGTCATGACTATGTCAGTTATCTCCAGGCACACCACCTGGACATCAGTATGACGGAAGAGCGGCATTGCGCAGAGAATGCGCTGGCGGAACGGGTGAATGGGATTTTGAAACAAGAATACGCTTTGCAGGGCGAATTTCGGACCCTGGAGGAGGCGCTTCGATCCGTGGAAGAAGCCATCCACCTGTACAACACCCGGAGGCCGCATCGGTCGCTTAATATGCGTACCCCGGAAAAGGTCCATCGCGCAGCAGCATAGAAAAGTTTTGAAGGGGGGTACCCCCCTTCAGGAATAAGATGAACAAAGAAAGAACTATCACATCAAAGTGACAACTTTAAATCAGGACTTGACCTCCGTGATGGCTCGCTTTCCTTCGACATTCTGCGGTTGGATATTCTGCGGTTTTGCGGTTCCGCCGGAAGAATACGAAGTAGACGGTCATTTTCAAAACGGCTGAAGAATAGCTTTTTCAAAGCGGCGTTGACACCTCCGTTCCCCACCTCTTCCGGACCAACCGTTGCGGGCATTTGATTCGGGCCGAGTCCGCGAGGTCCGATCAAATGACCGCAACCCACGCCTTGGGCGTGGTAAACTCTGCGGTCCCTCTCTGCTACCTCTGCGCCTGCCCTGAGCGGAGTAGAAGGGCCTCTGCGTGAGATCCTATCCCGTTTTTCTTGTTTCCGTCTTCCGTTTTCCGTGCGGACGCCAGCCCGCCTACCCATCCTGTCTATCCCGTCAACTCCCGACACCGTTAGGGACCCCGCTACGCCAAGGCTTCGCAGGGCAAGCAACGGCGTCCACCCCGGATCAGACGGCTCGTGTGGAAACGAGCCCTCCATGCGCCTTGCGCAACTCAAATTCTTTTCCATATTCCATCGCGGTGCCAGCGTACTCGCCCGGACCGCGAGGTAAACACGGGCTTCCATTTCGAAAAGGGCAACAGCTTCGCGTCAGATGGCGCCAGTCGCAAGGCGGAGCCGTCGGCGCCATACTCCTTTTTTTTCCGTCTTCCGTTTTCCGTGCGGGCGCCAGCCCGCTTGCCCCGAAATGGAAGCCCGTTGGTTCATCATACGGCCTGCCAACCCCAACCCGGACCAGACGGGCTCGCGGGAGCTCGCCCCTCCAAACCGGACCGGGGCGAGGTCCCCAGCCAGACTGTCAAACTGGCCTCTGAAAACTGAACACTTCCACACACACCCTACAGGGCAACCCGCTGACCGGTCCGGTTCGACTCGAGGGCCGCCGTCAACAACCGGTGACTCCACGCCGTCTCCTCCGGCGTCACCATCGGGAACGGATGCTTCGATCCACCGTCACGAAACTCCTGCAGAAACGCCCCCATCATCTGCTGGAAGGCATCCGAGAAACCAAACTCGAAGATGCCGCCGGTAATGGACGGGATCGCGGACTGCGACCCGATATCCATCCGGTTCCACCCCTGCTCCTTGCCCCGCGTCTCCAGGGTGACAAATGCCTTGGGATCATGGGTCGAGAACATCGCCGACCCGTTGGTGCCGTACACCTCGATGAACCAGGTGTTCGTGGCGCCGGGCGCCATGCGCTTGGTCTCCAACTGCAATTGGAACTCCTTGCCGTGATCCGGATCCACCGCCGTGCACATCAGCGTGGCGTTGTCCCAGGTCTTGCACGGGACCGTCCCACCCTTCCCGTCCGGACGGGTCTCGGCAATCTTCAGCAGGTGGGCGGCCACGGTTTTCGGCATCCAGCCCAGCCGGAACGGGATGTGCTGGGTATGCATCCCCAGGTCCCCCATGCACCCGTACTCGCCGTTGACCTCGACCATCCGCTTCCAGTTGATGGGCTTGGTCAGATCCATGTCGCTGGAATGGTGAAAACCGGCCCGCACCTCGATCAACCGGCCGTATTGCTTTTCCTTCGCCCACTGGACCAGGCGCTGGGCGCCCGGGAAATAGGGCAATTCAGAGCTGCACCGCACCACGAGTTCCGGATGCGCCCGGACCACCTTCAGGATGGCGTCGTTGGCCGCCCGGTCGATCCCGAACGGTTTCTCGCCCAGCAGGTGTTTGCCGGCTTCGAGAATGTCGATGTAGAGTTTCTGGTGCAGGCTGTGCGGAACGGCGCAATAGATGGCATCCGCTTCCTTGGACGCCAGCATCTCATGGTAGTCGTCGGTCGCAAGCTTGACCGAACTGAAATTTCCGGTGAACCAGTCCCACAGGTTCTTCTGCTTGTCGCAGACCGCCGTGAGAACCGGCACCGGCCCGTCATCCAGCAGGTGGCACCACCGCGCCACGGCGCTGCCGAATTCCCGCCCCATCAACCCAAGCC
>MHBQ01000034.1 GCA_001803315.1 Lentisphaerae bacterium RIFOXYC12_FULL_60_16 | reverse complement strand
ATCTTCGCACAGCTCCGGTAACATTATTTATGGCGCAACTACCCTCATATCCGTCAGGGCTTCGGTAACGTTTTATTATGGCGCAACGCGTAACAGAATCGGATCCGGCCTCACCGAGGCCGGCTACAGCCGGACAAGGCGGACGTGTCGTCTTGATTTCATCGCCTTTCGTAAAGATTATGCGCCGCAAAGGAAACCACCATGAAATCAACCACCATCCACCTGCACCGCCAGTTCCAAATCGGCCCGGTTGATCCCCGCATTTTCGGCGGATTCCTGGAACACATGGGGCGGGCGGTCTATGAGGGCGTCTATCAACCGGACAGCGCCCATGCGGATGCCGACGGATGTCGGACGGATGTCCTCCATGCGTTGCGACGCTTGAACATGACCGCGATGCGCTACCCCGGCGGAAACTTCGCCTCGGGCTACCACTGGATGGATGGCATCGGAAATCCCTCCCAACGCCCCACAGTACGCGAATTGGCCTGGCAAAGCCTTGAAAGCAACCAGTTCGGAACCGACGAATACATCCGGCTTTGCCACACGATGGACTGGACCCCGATGTTGACGGTCAATCTCGGCACCGGAACACCGGAAGAGGCCCGCAACTGGGTGGAGTATTGCAATTGCGCATCCGGCACACGCTATGCCGATCTCAGGACCGCCAACGGAAGCCGGTCCCCGCACCATGTCACCTTATGGTGCCTCGGCAACGAGATGGACGGCCCCTGGCAATTGGGACACGTGCCCGCCGATCAATACGCCATCCAAGCGCAACAGGCCGCCAAGATGATGAAGGACACGGACCGCTCCATCGAACTGGTGGCGTGCGGATCCTGCGGCATCGGCATGACCACCTACATGGACTGGGATCGCCGGGTGCTGGAACATATGGGTGATCTGGCCGATTACATCAGCCTCCACCGTTACGTGGCAAACCGCGAGGCAAACACGCCGGATTACCTGGCCGTCACCAACTCCATCGATCGCCAGATCGAGGAGATGGATGCCGTCTGCCGGTTCGTCCAGGCCAGGAACCGGAGCCAAAAACGCGCCTACCTGTGCTTCGACGAGTGGAACGTCTGGTACAGGAACCAGCAGATGGACGGCGCGGGAAAACACGCCCCGCACCTGATCGAGGAAGTCTACAACCTCGAGGATGCCCTGGTCGTGGCCGGTTTCCTGAACGCTTTCATCCGCCACGCGGACGTGGTCAGGATCGCCAACCTCGCGCAAATCGTCAACGTGATAGCGCCCCTCCTGACACGCGGTGACGAACTGCTCGTTCAAAGCATCTTCCACCCTTTTGCCATGATGTCGAAACGGCGTAACGGATTCGCGCTCAGGTCCGCCGTCGAAGGCCCCGGCTACGCGTCGTCCACCAACGGATACGTCCGCTATCTCGACACGTCGTCCATCCTCGACGGCGACAAACTCCATGTCTTCATCACCAACCGCAGCCTGAATGAGCCGGCAATCGCCGACATCGCGCTCGCGGACGGCAGACTGGATGCGTGCGTGAATGGCGAGACCCTGACCGGACCTTCCGCAACGGCGGCGAATTCGTTTGAAACACCGGACCTCGTGACCACCCGTCCCTTTGAGTCCGTCAACTTCAAACATGGCCGCGCCCGATGCGAGTTGCCTCCGCTATCCTTCACCGCGATGACACTGAAGGCTTCCTGAATGCCGCTCGCGTGTTCCGGGATCCGGCCTCAGCGAGCCGGCTACAACCGGACAAAGCAGTCGGTTTGCATTGACCTGGAAACATCATCTTGTCATCTTATTCCGCATGACTGACAACCCCTTGGAACGCCTTTTGTTGACGGGTAATGAGGCGTTGGCCCATGCAGCACGCAAGGCGGGAATCCGTCTCGGATCCGGCTATCCCGGCACCCCGTCGACGGAAGTGCTTCAAACCCTCGACGCCATCGGCGGCAAGGCGCAATGGTCGCCCAACGAGAAGGTGGCCATGGAAGTGGCTATCGGGGTTGCCTTCGCCGGGGCCCGCGCATTGGTCACCATGAAACACGTGGGACTCAACGTCGCCGCCGACCCCCTCTTCACCGTGGCGGAAACCGGCGTCGATGGCGCCCTGGTTGTGCTGGTCGCGGATGACCCCGGCATGGCGTCAAGCCAGAACGAACAGGACAGCCGCCGGTATGCCGTCGCCGCCGGAATACCCCTGATCGAGCCCTCGGATTCCCAGGAAACCTACGACTTCTTCGGGCATGCCGTTGCCATCTCGGAACGCTGGGGAATCCCGGTCCTGTTCCGGATGACCACCCGTGTCAGCCATTCCAAGTCCATTGTCCGGGCCGGGGCCCTGGTTTGCG
The DNA here is from genome assembly GCA_001803315.1 of Lentisphaerae bacterium RIFOXYC12_FULL_60_16. GTDB lineage: Bacteria > Verrucomicrobiota > Kiritimatiellia > UBA8416 > YA12-FULL-60-10 > YA12-FULL-60-10. Next base: position 6,850 of record MHBQ01000034.1, on the reverse strand, counting down.
AACCACCCCGAAAACCCTCCTTCCGCCGGGATATCCCGGGTCGTGTGATGATTCCCGCCTATGCGCGGCCGGCCCACCGCAGACTGCGCCAGAAACTGGAACAGATCGCCGCCTGGAACGAGTCCGGCCCCCTCAACAAGATCCTCCCGGGCACCTCTGAAACCGGTATCGTGGCCGCCGGAATCGCCATGATGCATGCGCGCGAAGCCGCTCCGGACGCACCGTTATTCAAGGTCGGCATGTCCCACCCCCTACCGGTCGAAGCCATACGGTCATTTGCCGCCCCCCTGAAACGCTGCGTGGTCATCGAGGAAGGCGACCCCATCATGGTGGATACCTGCCGGGCAGCCGGCCTTACGGTTGAAGGCAAACCTGAACCATTCCGGTTTGGCGAATTGAATGTCAACCGGGTCCTGCGCATCCTGAACCATGACACGTCCCCGGAAACGGCGCCGCCACCCGGACGCCCGCCCCAGCTGTGCCCGGGTTGCCCGCACCGGACGGTATTCGAGATCCTGCACAAACTGGACTGCATCGTCTCCGGCGATATCGGCTGTTACACGCTGGGCGTTCTTCCACCATTCCAGGCCATGGATACCTGCGTGTGCATGGGTGCTTCGATCGGGGTCGGGCTGGGACTCCGCCATGCCCTCCCTCCTGAACAGGCACGCCGGGTGGTCAGCGTGATTGGCGACAGCACCTTCGTACATAGCGGCATCACCGGAATCGCCGAAATGCTCTACAACCCGCCGGAAACCGGCCACGTGGTGCTGATCCTGGACAATCACACGACGGCCATGACCGGACTCCAGGATCATCCGGGAACCGGCCGGACCCTGGATGGCGAACCGGCCCATACACTGTTCTTTGAGGACATGCTTCGCGGAATGGGCGTTCCGGACATCCAGGTGCTTGACGCCCAGGCAGACCCGACCGTTTTTGAGAAACTGCTGACGGAACGGCTCCAGCGTGGAACCCTCTCCGTCATCATAACACGCAAACCCTGCCTGCTGGCCGCCCGCAAACAGCGCCAGGCCGACCCGGGGGGATGATGAATATGGCCATGGTTACCAACATTGTCATCGCGGGAGTGGGCGGACAGGGCGTCATACTGGCCTCCGACCTCCTGTCAGAAGCCGCCTTTATCGCCGGCCTGGATGTCAAGAAGGCTGAAGTCCACGGCATGAGCCAGCGGGGCGGATCCGTTAACAGCGACATCCGTTTCGGACAACAAGTCTGGTCCCCGATGATCCCGGATGGAACGGCGGACTTCCTCCTGGTGCTTGAACCCACCCAGGGGGATCCAAACCGGCATCGCCTCTCGCCCAGTGGCACGGAAATCGTACCCGCCGTCATGGATGGTGTGCAACTTCCCCACCCGCGCACCCTGAATGTGGCCATGCTGGGCGTTTTGAGCCGGCATCTGGACCTGCCGATGGACGTGTGGACCGCCGCCATGAATGCCTTGATTCCCGCCCGTATTCTCGATATGAACCACACCGCATTCGCCACCGGTCGCTCGATCGGAGAAAGGACATCCGGCCATGCTTGAGTTCTGGAACGACACCAACAATCCGGTCCATCCGGCTAGCGCTCCCGACTTCCTGCCCGCACCCCAACTGAAAGCCGTCCAGCTTCACCGCCTGCATGTCACGGTGCAGCGGGCCTATGAACGGGTTCCACACTTCAAGGCCCGCATGGATGAACGCTCCACCAAACCCGCCGACATCCGGACCCTGGAGGATGTCCAGCGCCTGCCGTTCACGGTCAAAACCGATTTGCGCGACACCTACCCCTTCGGCCTGTTCGCCAGTCCCTTGCAGGACATTGTCCGGCTGCATGCATCGAGTGGAACCACCGGGAAGCCGATCGTGGTGGCCTATACCCAGGCGGACATTGACGTATGGTCCAGTGTCATGGTGCGCAGCTTTGCCGCCTGCGGGCTGCGGCGCGGCGACATCATCCAGAATGCCTACGGGTACGGCCTGTTCACCGGCGGACTCGGCGCCCATTATGGGGCCGAGGCGCTCGGGGCGACGGTCATCCCGATATCCGGCGGGAATTCGGACCGCCAGATCATGATCATGAAGGATTTCGGTTCGACGGCCATCTGCTGTACCCCCAGTTATTTCCTGCACCTGATCGAACAGGCGCAAGTCATGGGGATCGACATGAAATCCCTGCCGCTCAAGGCCGGTATTTTCGGCGCCGAACCCTGGACTGAAGCCATGCGGAAACGCATCGAGGCGGAAAGTGGACTGAAGGCCTACGACATCTACGGCCTGTCCGAAATCATCGGCCCGGGCGTCGGCATCGAATGCGCCTGCCAGGCCGGGCTTCATATTTTCGAGGACCATTTCCTGCCGGAAATCATCAACCCGGAAACCGGCAAGGTCCTTCCGGATGGCGAAGAAGGCGAGCTGGTCCTGACCACGCTCAGCAAACAGGCCATGCCGATGATCCGGTACCGGACCCGGGATATCACGCTGATCATCCCCGAATCCTGCGCCTGCGGCCGGACCATCCGCCGGATCCGCCGCATCAATGCCCGCAGTGACGACATGATGATCATCCGCGGCGTCAACGTCTTCCCGTCACAGATCGAGGTGGCCCTGCTGTCGGTTGAAGGTACCCTGCCGCATTACCAGATCATCCTCACCCGGGAGAAGAACCTTGACCAGATCGAGGTGCAGGTCGAGGTCACCCGTGAGATCATGAGCGACCAGGTCAAACGGCTGGAATCCGTCCGCCAGAAGATCAGCCACGCCATCGAGTCCACCATCGGGATCCGCGCGCGGGTTACGCTGGTGGAACCCAACACCATTCAACGCAGCCAGGGCAAAGCCAAGCGGGTAACCGACAACCGTCGCATGACATGACGACACGCAGGAGGATCAACACATGAAAATTCAGCAACTGTCCCTGTTCCTTGAAAACAAACCCGGTCACTTGAGCGCCATCTGCCGCACCCTGGCATCACACCAGATCAACATCTCAACCCTCTCGCTGGCTGACACCCAGCAGTTCGGCATCCTCCGGATGATCGTGCGGGAATGGGATAAGGCCCGGAAAGTGCTGGAGGAAAAGGGGTTTGTCGTCAATCTGACCGAGGTGGTAGCCACCGAGGTGGAAGACCAGCCCGGCGGCATGGCGCGCGTGCTTGAAATCATTGAGAAGAGCGCCACCAACATCGAATACATGTATGCCTTCACATTCCGCAAGGGCAACCGGGCGATCCTGGTGTTCCGTTTCGACAACCCCGACGCCGCCATCAAGACCCTCACCGCCAACGGCATCAATGTCCTGGACCCGGTCGAACTCTACGCACGTGAAACGGACACCCGTGCATGACGGCATCCGCACCCCAACCGGTCGCCGACAACCGCATCTGGGATCCGATCGAGCGCCTGTCGGCGGGTGAACGCAGCGATCTCCAGGCCGACCGTTTGCGGCGCCTGGTGGAGCGGATTGCGGACCGTGTCCCCTTCTACAAATCCTTCAAGCTCCGTTCCGACTCGTTACGCACCCCGGACGATGTCCGTCGCCTGCCGTTCACGACCAAGGCCGATCTCCGGATGCAATACCCGCTGGGGTTCCTGGCCATTCCCCGCGAATCGGTGCTCAGGTACCACGGCAGTTCCGGAACCACGGGAAAACCCACCTTCGTGGCCTATTCCAAGCGGGATCTTGAAATGTGGGCCGACCTCTGCGCCCGTTTCCTGGTGGCGGGCGGGCTCCAACCCCGCCACACGGTGCAGATCGCCTTCGGTTACGGGTTGTTCACCGGCGGATTCGGCCTTCATTACGGGGTGGAACGGGTGGGCGCCGCCATCATACCGGCAGCCAGCGGCAATACCGAACGCCAGATACTCCTGCTGCAGGACCTGCAGGCAGAGGTGCTGGTTTCAACACCCAGCTATGCCCTCCATCTGGCCGAGGTGCTGGAACAAAACGGCATCGCACCGGGCTCGCTCGCCCTCAAGTTCGGCCACTTCGGCGGTGAGCCATGGACCGAGGACATGCGCCGCCGCATCGAAGCCTCCCTCGGCATTCTCGCCTTCAACAACTATGGACTGAGCGAAGTCATCGGCCCCGGCGTCAGCGGCGAATGCGTATACCGCACCGGCATGCATATCCAGGACGACCACTTCATCGTCGAATGCATCAATCCGGAAACCCTCGAACCGGTTCCGGACGGCACGCCCGGCGAACTTGTGTTCACCACCCTGACCAAGGAAGCCTTCCCCCTGATCCGCTACCGCACGCGCGATATCGCCGTACTGGACCGGTCCCCCTGCCCCTGCGGCCGGACCACAACCCGCATGAGCCGGGTTACCGGACGGACGGACGACATGCTGATCATCCGCGGCGTGAATGTATTCCCATCGCAGATCGAGGAGGCCCTGCTGCGCGTGGAAGGGACGGCGCCCCATTACCTGATCGAGGTGGACCGCCCGGGAACCCTGGATGAGGTGACGGTCCACGTGGAAGTCCGGCCCGGTGATTTTTCCGACAAAATGCGGGAAATGCAGCTGCTCCGGGAACGGATCGGGCACGCCATTCACAGCATCACGGGCATCCACATGCGCATCGACCTGGTGGCCCCGCAAACACTCGAACGCTTTGCCGGCAAGGCTAAACGCGTTCAGGACAACCGCAGGACCTGAAAATAAAACGGGCTGAACCCGAAGGTTCAGCCCGTGTGAGTCCGTCATCCGGTCGTCAGAAGTAGTAGAACACCGCACCATGGAAGCGGTCGTTCACGCCTTCATCCTTGCCGGCTCCGGCCGGTAGACCCTTGAACGAGGTTTCCAGGTTCGAATATTCGAACGCCCAGTGGACCTGGTCATTCATCTTGTACCAGACGCTGGCCATCAGGTACTGGTTGCGCGCACGGCCGCCGGCATTGAGATCCGCATCATTCGGATCATCCATCCCTGCGCCCACGTTGAAATTCCATTTCTTGGCCGGGTCAAACACCAGTTGCACCCATCCGCCTTCGGCGCGGACTTCGGTACGCAGGGTGGCGTTGATTCCCTGGTTGATACCCGCCTCATACGCGGTCAGGTTCTGGCCTTTCCAGACGGCGCCTTGTGCTGCCAGTTTGGATGCCAGGGGGAGATACACACTCACCATTCCCATCCAGGAATCGTAATCGTGCTCGTCAACCTTGACCACCGTGTTGTTGGTGCTCATGACATCCAGCATTTCCTGCCCATAAAGACCGGAAACGCTGAGTTTCAGGTTCTTCTCGGTGTACCAGGGGGTTTCCAGCGTGGCGATGGCCTGCACGGAAGGAAGCCCGCTATCCACACCATCATCCTGGCCGTTGCGGTCAACATCGAGGTCGCCGATCGTCCGGGCCGCCGCCACAGCCGTGGTCAGCTTGGTGGCACCCATCGTGGTCTTCTTGGTGATACGGAACTGGGCGCGCCGGTATCCCGGGGAACCCTGGTCGCCAAAATAGGTGAAGTTGACGGCATTCGGGATGATCGCAATGATCGTATCCCAATCCTGACCGGCGCGGATCGACCATTCATCATAGGCCAGGTCCACATAGGCCAGCCGTATACGCAGGCTGTTCTTGTGCGGACTGGCAAGCGAGGAGGAAGCGGAGGCAACGCCGTAGAATCCACCTTCCAACTTGCCGGTGATTTTCGGTCCACCTTCCATCTCCGGCGCCGTGATCTTCAACCCGAAGCGGCTTTGTTTGGCCGTCATGTTGAATTCATTATCCTTGCCGTCAATCGATTCCGGATGTGTCCACAGCGTGATATCACCGGCGACATTCCGCTGCGTGTCATAGACCGCGTCCAACTTGATATACCCGTACAGTTCGATATCCGACTTGGCGGCCGTCACGGTGCCGGCCCAACCGGACATGACGGTTACGGCAAGTGCCACCACTGCCACTACCCATGGAATTTTCCGCATGTTCCTCACTCCTTTGGTTTTTCTGCTGTTCTTCGCCTTTAGACTTGCTGGCAACATTCTGCACAACCAAACACACATTTATTTTTTCAAGTTAGTAAACGGTTAACTTTATGTAAAGTTCAAATATTGCTTAACCGTCTGATGCTTCCGCCTTTAGCGTGTGATTATGCAAGGTGTTCCCCATCCCCGGATCCGGAATGCCCCGCCAAGGCGGATTCGATTCGTTGCAACACCTGGGTTCCAAAGGTCGACTTCACCGTTTCGGCCAGCGACCCGCAAAGGTCGTGACGCACTTTTCGACGGGTATTGCAGCGGAATGCGAAGGCATCCGGCTGGACCGACAACGAGGCAGGATTGCCGTCGCCAAGGGCCAGTGGCCAGAGCATGCAAACCCGTGGCTTGACCACGGAAACCGGAATGCCCAGTGAAAGCGCCGCTGAATGCAACGAACAGCGGATCCGGCCCTGAACCCGGTAGGCAAAGCAACACAGACCATCCGCATCGGTATCAATGGCGAACAGGCCGGAATCCACCGGGTCAAAGACATTGTCAAACCCATGCCGGCCGGCCAGATGGCGGCAAAACTTCGACACGACCGACAGACACCCGACAATCCGGCGCATTTCAGCCCGGGTCACGCAGACTTCATACGTTGCACAACAACATCGCCGGGTATCCGGACAACCGACACAGGCATGGTTCAGGGCGCTTAAACCGCGGACATCAATGCGCAGGGTGCCTGTGGAATGAGCAACAACCACCCACGTCTTCCGTTGTCTCGCATCAGAACATGCAGCTTTGACCATTATATTTAGCCTTATTGGGTGTCTGTCCCGAATGGCACTAAGATAAGGCATGTTTTGGACATTAACTAGCCTCGATTTCTGTGAGAAGGAGCGACCATGAGGTGTCTGGG
>MHBQ01000033.1 GCA_001803315.1 Lentisphaerae bacterium RIFOXYC12_FULL_60_16 | reverse complement strand
AAAAGGAATGGTTTCCACGGCGCCCAGCGTTGCATCGCCGCGCGTATCAACGGTGGAATCAACGGGATTGATGCGGATAACCCGGTGAGCGGTAAGGACGGTTTCAGGGAATTCGTAGAGGATAACCATGCCGATGTGTAGCTTTGCCGGGAGGATCGGTTGAACCGTCAGGTGGTCGCCGGGACGTATCCAGGGGCGCATGCTGTTGCCTTTTGCCGGAAGACGGATGGAATAGCCGTCTTGCAGCAGCGACCGGCATAGCTCGGGAGATGCTTCGGCGGGTATGGGTTTTTCATGCATCATGCTGGTATTTACCGTATCATGTTGATACTATCCGAGCGGGTGCGTTGGTGTCAAAGGGTCTGAATGGTTTGGCTCATCATGGACCTCGCTACCGGGAGAACGTCATGCGTACACCGATCGGCAGGTGGCTGGGTTTGGGACTGTTGATTATTGGGACGAAGCTTATGGCCCAGAATGCTGTTGTCCCGGAGACTCCTACCAACGCTGTGCGGTTGTTGGTTGTGATGAAACAGACGGAAATCCGAGGTCAGGTGTTCTTGATCCAGGAAGGTGAAAAAAAAGTAGTTTCAGCGGATAATGTCGCGATTGAAGTGCTTCATCCGGCACGTCAGGGCCGTATTCTTCAGACGCACACAGACACCGCGGGTCATTTCACCCTGCCAAACCTGGAAGTCGGTGACTACCTGTTACATGTGGGGAAATTAAACCTGGAGTTGAGGGTTGAGGATCCGCAATTGGCTCAAGTCGGCGTGCAGCAGGTGCCCAAATCGATTATACTCTTCCTGCCGGAATCCCTGACGTATTGATGTGTCAGAATTGGGATCGGACGCCAAATTGGATCGCAATTCCAGACAGATCCAATTCAGCCTGGCTTACGGTCACACCGGGGCTGCCGGGTTCGGCGTCAAATGCCAGTGAAACGTAATCCAGCGAGAACAAATAGGCAATCCGATCGCCTGCCACCATGTGGAATCCAAATTCGTAACCTATTGAAGAATCAAGATTTACGTCAATATCACCCCACCAGTCCGGGGACATCCCGTATAGCAGATTGACATGCGGTCCCATCAGGATACTGGGCCGGTATTCCAGGGTCATGCCGGCGCCTGCGGAGAGGATGATTGACCGTACGCGGTTGCCGAGCAGGATTCCCGCTCCTACGGTAAAATCAAAATATCCCTCGGGTTGGGCGATGGCAGTTCCGATGCGGATGTTTGGCATCGTGGATACCATGGCAATGCTTTCACGGGTCAGCCCGTCGGAAACCTTAAAGTCGTCGCCACTGGCGTGAGCGACCAGGGATCCCGGGAAGAATTCAACCAGGATATCAGCGGCCCCTTGGGAGTGTGATTGTCCGATCAGCCACCCGGTTAACACGAGAATCCGTATTATGCCGTTCTGCCTTTTGGTCATAAGGTGTAACTCCCTGATGTTTGATGGGTAAGAGTATTGACGATGCGCGATCTGTTTGCGATAATAAAAAAGGGTGTTTCAGTGAAAATCATGAAGAAAACAATCGGGTATATAGTATCCGGCCTGTTGATTCTGGGTGGTTCGGTTTTTGCCCAGGAAGGTGGGGCGCAAGTCCAGTTCCTGCCGCAGCAAATAATCGGGATGGTTTTGTATCCTGACGGTCAGACGCCGGTTGCTGATCTTCCGGTCCGGTTATGGGATGTAAAGCAGAAGCGCGTACTGGTGCGTTCAGAAACCGATGAACAGGGGCGATTCCAGATTCCACGTCAGGTGGAAGGGGATTTTATGTTGTTCGTTGGACGGTTGGTGGTGGATCTAAGAATCCTGAAGGCTGCGGGAGCTGCGGTGGCTCAACGTCATGATATGGTTATGGTGCTTCCCCGTGGCATGTTGGTGCCGGGTGGACGCCTGTATGATGTGTTGTTGAGTCCGGCGCTGGTTGGCGCGACCTTGGCGGATTCCTTTGGGTCGGGGCCGACGATTCTGCCCCAGATTCCGGAGGTTCCGGATAATCCTGATCCCCCTCCGATTCCACCGCCGCTTCCCGACCCGCTTCCCGACCCTCCGGTGGTTAGCCCATGATGTCCCGTTTTGTACGTTTTCAATTACGGTATGGGTTCGGAGCTTTGCTCCTTGTGACTGTTTTCTTTGCCGGTTGCAGTCAGCAGGATTTCGGGCGGTCCGTCCTGAGTCCGTTGACCGATGTGGTGGATTCCGGCAAGGCGTATGTCCAGCAACGCCAGGATGAACAATCGCTGGAACGGTCAAGGAATCTCGCCAAGGCCCTGGCGGATTGGCGCATGGAGAGTACCGGGCAAACGCCGGATTACCACCTTGGCCCTGATGACATACTCGATATCGGCGTGCTATCGCTGAACGAGCCCGGACAGGTCGGAAAGTTGTTGCGTACGATCGCCACCGATGGTTCGATCACCCTGCCCTGGATCGGGTCGTTGGTGGTCGGGGGACTGGTGGCACGTGAAGCTGAAGCACGGGTCCGGCAGGCTTACGATGGCCGATATCTGAAGAATCCGGAAGTGACTTTGGTTGTTTCGCAATTTCGCAGTGCGCCGGTCGTGGTGACAGGAGCGGTTGCGAAACCCGGCATGTATTACCTGACGCGGGACCGGCGCACCCTGTTGGAAATCCTGGCGGAAGCGGATGGTGTCAGTTCCAGTGCCGGTGACGAACTGATGATCATTCGAAAACGGCCGGCGCCGTCCACCAATGTCGTTGTGCAGGCGGATGAAACGAACGGAGTTGCGGGTGCCGGATCGACCAACCTTTCGGAAAACCTGGTGGTTATCAGCATCAAGAAATTGATCGACGAGGGGGATCTTTCCCTGAACGTGCCGATTACGGGGGGTGACCTTATCACGGTGTTGCCCCGGCAGAAGGATTTTGTGTATGTGCTTGGTTATGTGGGGCGGCCAGGTGCGTATGCGTTTGATCCGAACATCAAGATGGGGCCCATGCAATATGTGGCCATGGCGGCGGGTTTGACATCCGCCGCGCGTGCCGAGAACTGTTTCCTGGTCCGGCAGACCGCCGAGGGACAACGCATGATCCCCTTTGATCTGACCAAGATCATGCGCGGTGCACGGCCGCCCTTTACGCTTGAGGCGGGAGACACCATGGTGGTGGGGTCGAGTTTGCTGTCGAAATTGTCCGAGTTTATCCGTCCCAGTGTATCGGCCGGCATGAGTTATGCCCCCGGCGCGCCCTAGGTCCAGGAGTTGAAGCAGATGTCAAACCCATCAGGAACCGTGACCCCCGAAACGCCGGGAGGGGTGACGTTTGAACTGGAGTCGTCCCTGCTCCGGTTCTACCTGGATGTTGTCCGGCGCCGCATCTGGATCATGGCCTCCGTCTTCCTGGTGGTGCTGGTGATTGGCCTGGTCCGTGCCTACCGTGCGGTGCCCGTATACCAGGCGGTGGCGAAGGTCATGGTCAAGACCCAGATTCCCCAGGCGGTGTTTCAACAGGCGTCCGAGGAATATTCCGGCTGGGATCCGGATTATTACAAGACCCAGGTTGAACTGATCGCCAGCCGGGCGATCCTGGCGCGCATTCTGGAACGACCGGAAGTACGTGCCTTCCTGGACAGCCCGGATGCAGCGGCGGATCTGGACAGTGGTTTTTCCGAAGTGCGGGACTCCCTGCATGCCCTGCTGGGGGTTGTGCCCGAGCATGTGCCCGAGCCGTGGGAACGGTTGCGCGGCCTGGTTCGCGCGGAGCATATGGATGACACGCAATTCCTGTTGATCCGTGCGGAATCACGTTCGGCCCGAACCGCCCTGCTGTTGGCAAATGCCACCGCCCAGGCGTATGTGGGCTATTACATGGATCGCAAGCAATCCGCCAGTGATGATGCGTTCGGGTTCCTTTCGGAGGAGGTAAAACAGGCGGAACAAAGCCTGAACCAGGCGGGAGAAGCCCTGCAGAAGTTCCGGGAATCGTCCGGCAATATCGGGCTGGACCAGTCGGCTGACAACCAGCCGGTGCTGGCACGCCTGAAGACGCTGAACAATGAATTCACCGCCGTTCAACTCCAGCGAATCGACCTGGAAGCCAAGCGCATGGTGGTGGAGAACCTGTTGCAGGGGTCCGTCAGCAACCAGAACAATTTTATCCAGACAATCATCGCGATACCGTTCATCCGTGAAGATGCCGCCGTCATGGAGAACCTGGGCCGATTGGCGACCGTCGACAAGCAATTGGCTGCGATCGAGAACGTGTACGGAGCGCAGCATCCGCAACTGTTGGCCGCCAGGGCGGAGCGGATACGGGTCTCCAACGAATTGGAACAGGTGCTGCGTGCCACGGTGCAGTCGCTGGGTAACCGGCTTGAAACGTTGCGGGGCCAGGAGTCCGAGATCAGCGCACAGTTGGAATCACAGCGTATCGAAGCGGTAGCCCTGGCCCGGGACGCCTTCGAGTTCGGTCGACTACAGGCCGAGGTGGATCGGCAGCGCCAGATCTACGATACGCTGATGGCCCGCATGATGGAGATCGATGTGACCTCCGGTTTCATGCGGACCAACGTGGAGATTGTGGAGGAGGCGCTGCTGCCCAAGGCGCCGATCCGCCCGAACCGCAGCCGCATGGCGACCATGTCGGCATTTTTCGGGCTGATACTGGGTCTTGCCTTGGGCTTTGTACTGGAACATCTTGATGACACAGTCAAGACCCCGGAAGATCTTCGCGAAAAACTGGGGGTTTCGTTGCTTGGGTTTGTTCCCCTTATGAAGGGCATACCGGCGGAAGGGGCGTCGATGGGGGTACTGACCGCCACCGAACCACTTTCCTCCATTGCCGAGGCCTATCGTTCGATCCGGACCAGCCTGTTCTATTCCATCCCGGCCGGGCATGCCAAGGTGTTGGTCTTCACTTCCTGCGGTCCGGGCGAGGGGAAAACCACGACGGCCGGCAACCTCGCGGTTGCCATGGCATTGAGCGGAAAGCGCACCCTGTTGATTGACGCGGATCTTCATCGTCCAGCCGTGCATCACCTCTTTAACCTTGAACGGGAGACCGGCCTGACCTCGATCCTGGTGGGAGACGCAACGCTGGAACAATCCCTGTGCCAGGTGGAGTTGCCGACGGGGCCTATCCCCAACCTGCATGTGGTAACGGGTGGTCCGGACAGCCCAAACCCCGGCGAACTGATCGGATCGTCCGCCATGGCAGCGTTGATCCAGGAAGCCGGATCCCTTTATGACTGGGTAATTGTCGACACCCCTCCGGTGTTTTTTGTTTCCGACACGTGTGTGCTGGGCGCCATGGCGGATGGTGTGGTTCTTGTGGTGCGGGTGGGGGTCAACAACCGGTCGCATTTGCACCGCCTTCGCCAGCATCTGGAACAGATGAACATCCGGATCGTGGGTGCCATCCTGAATCGCGTGGTGGTCAGCCGCATGGGGCGTTATTTTTCGGATTACTACTACCACGGATATTCCCGGTACGCGAAGGATTACCACAAGTCGTATTATCCTTCCGCCCAGAAATCAACCCGACGGGTCAAGTCCTCCGTGCCGGCAGGCATGGCCATGGAACCCGTAGCATTCGTCCCACCAGCGCCGGTCGATCCTTCGCCGGTTATGCCGGAGGCTGTTGTGGTACAGCCGCCGGTTGAGCAACCGGTGGCCGATGGTGCTGAAACCGTGCCGATGAACCCGTCGGGTGATGCCGGGCCGGCTGCGCCCCTGCCGGTTTCTGCCGATGAAGGGGTGAACCTTCCGGTTGAACCCGTCAAGGAACCGGATGTTATGCCTGAGCGTCCGTTGGCTGAGCCGGTTCCCGTTCCTCCGGTGGAGGTGGTTGACCGCAAGGATACTGAGCCAGCCGTTCCGTTGGTTCCGTCCGGGGACGGTGTTCGTTCGGAAATCATTTTCGCCGTGCAGGAGGCGCCATCCGTTCAGCCGGTTGAAACGCCGGTTGAGTCGACCCCCATACCGGTGGAGGATGAGAGGCCGGCAGTGGATGAGAAGCCAGTGCTGGAGGAGAATCCAGTGCTGGAGGAGAATCCAGTGGTAGAGGAGATGCCGGTGGTGGAGGAAAAGCCGGTGAAGGACGACACGCTTCGTCCCGCTTTTGTGATGGAATCCGTTGCGGGGAAGGTGTCGGATTTAAAGGAACGTTTATCGGGTATGGAGTCGTCCTACCAGCAGTTTGAGAAACGATTGCAGCTCCTGGCGAAGAAGCGCCAATCGAAGCCGGAATCCAAATAGGATCTGGTGCCGATCGAATTGGCTTCTGGAAAGAAAATGCATGTCGGTATCGTTGCGATATTTCAGGAACACGGCGCTGGCATTGGCCTATAGTGCCGTGCTGGTGGCTCCCTGGTTGTTTGGGGGCGCCGAACCATGGGCCTATTTCCTGCTGGCCTTGCTGGCGGGGGGGGGCATGTGGTTCTGCCTCCTGGGATATGTATGCGATCCCGGCCGCCGGGTTCATGCCGGAGGTTTGATGGTGGCGGCACTGCTGGTGACGGGGTGGGGCTTGTTGCAGGGGCTGTGTCTGCCGGTTGCATGGTCCCGGGTACAGGCAGCGGCCATTGAAGCCGTTCGCCTGGATGCCGGAACCTGGCTGTCGGCGCTGGATTTGGCGGATATGCAGTTGCCGGCTTCGCTGGGTGTGGCGTGCACGGGTTGGTCGGTTGCGCCGGTTGCAACCCGGCATGGCCTGATCATCCTGGGAACCTGTGTCTGCGTATTGATCGTCATGTTGCAATCCGTTCGAACCTGGCGCCAGGTTGTCTGGATGGTGTCAGGGTTGACCATGTCGGGGTGTCTGCTGGTGTTGGTGGCGGTTCTGCACCGGGCGTCGCGTTCCGGTTTGTTGTTGTGGTTCCATCAGCCACTGATCTGGGGGGATATCCTCGGTCCCTTTACCAATCGTAATCATTTTGCCTTGTACGTGAACCTGGTGTTGTCGCTGGCGTTGGGTATGGCGGTGGTTCAGATCCTGCTGGCGAAATGCCGTTCATCAGCGGCTATGGAAGATGTGACGGGCTTGCGTTTTGTCATGGACTATGCGCGCGATGTGCCGCTTCGCTGCCTGGCGGTGGCGTTTCTCGTGGCGGGTGTGTTTTTCTCCCTGTCCCGGGCCGCCATGGTCAGCCTGGCGATCATGGCGATCCCGGCGTTCATCTTGACAAGAAAAGGTTGTGCCGGGGATCGTGGGACCGTGCGCCGCATCGGGGTGATGCTGGGCCTGCTTTGCCTTGTCATGATCCTCTGGCTGGGCGTCAAGCCGATTGCTGCACGGTTGGCGACCCTGCTGTATCTGGGCGATTCACCGATTGAACTGGGGCGGTTTGTCATCTGGCCTGACCTGGTCGGCATGTGGCGGGATGTCTGGTGTACGGGAACCGGATGGGGAACCTTTCAATATGTGTTTCCCATGTACCAGCACCATGGGGTGGCAGCCGGGCGATGGACGTATGCGCATATGGAGATCCTGCACCTGGCCGTTGAAGGCGGATGGGTGGGTCTCGTGACGGTACTGGGACTGTTGGTGGTGTCCGTGCGGATGCTGCGCCGCACCATCCAGGCGCCGGAAACACGGGTGCGGGTCATGGGCGCGGGTGTGGCGATGGGGTTGGGCATCGTCTTCCTCCATAGCCTGGTGGACTATGGCATCCGGAAACCAGCCAACGCGCTCCTGGCAACTTTTTTGCTGGGCTTGGGCTTTTCCGTCTTCAAATTGAGCCGTCATTATATTCCACCTCCCGTGATTGGAGCGGGTGATGCGGGTGAAGGTGTTGCCGCCCGATTGCCCCGGCGCAGTATCCTGGCCGTGGTATTGCTGGCGGGGTGGTCGATGGTGATGATGGTGCAGGTAAATCGTTTTCTGGACACCCTATGTTTCGTAAAATTCACCTATCAGGAAAAGGTCTTGAATCGGGTGAATGATCCGGCGACGTACGCGGTCGTTCTGCAGCAACTGGTGCGGACAGGTCGCGATACAACTGAACGGGCCCTGTTGCCCGAACAGCACCGGTATATTGCATCCCGTTGCATCCGGATGGCCTTACAGCCGAATCTGGCAGCCACCCGGCGGATGGAATGTGCGGAATTGGCAGTACAGCATGGATTATTGACGGTGCGGGCGGCGCCGACGGACTACCTGTCATGGGTATGGGTGGGGCGTGCCTTGGCGGTCATGGGTGCATGGGATGAAGCGGATACAAGCCTGCAGATGGCCCGGCGGTTGGCCCCTCCGGGAGCCCGCGTGTTTCTGCTCGGCGAAACCGCAAATCCCTAGGTCGATGAATGAATACGTGTCAGCAGGCAAACCAGGATCGTATGGGCGTGCATACGTGACGGGGACAGAGTCTGCCGGGTGGTGGAATTTGGCATGAACACCTTGATCGCAGGATTATTGCTGGCGTTTGCCGCTTCACTGGTCATGACACGGGTGGCGATCGTCGTGGCGTTCCGGTGGGGTATTCTGGACCGGCCGGACGGGTTTAGAAAACTGCACCGGTCCCCGATCCCGCGCCTGGGTGGATTAGGCCTTTTTGTCGCGGTATGGATTCCCGTCCTGATACTCCTGTGGCGCCCGGATCTGACCCTCGTGGCGGATGTCCTGTTTTGGCATCACCGGGCGGTTGCCGGCTTGTTTATGGGATCGCTCGTGGCTTTGCTGGTGGGGCTTTGGGACGATTGGGCCGGCGTCCGCCCGCTTGGAAAATTGGCCGGTCAGGCGTTGGCGGGGGGTTGTGCCTGCTGGGCCGGCATGCGGATTGATGTCATTACCAATCCCCTGGGCGGGGCGATCGAGCTGGGGATCTTCGCGATACCCGTAACCATCCTGTGGTTTGTGGGTTGCATGAATGCCATCAACCTGCTGGACGGCCTGGATGGCCTGGCGGCCGGTGTGAGCATGTTCGTCTGTATGACCTTGCTGGTACTCGGGGTATTGTTCCAGAACACGTTCGGCATGTTCTTCATGGCGGTTTTGAGTGGTGCGTTGATGGGGTTTTTGCCATACAATTTTCCCCCGGCTCGCATTTACATGGGGGATTCCGGCAGTATGCTGGTGGGGTTCCTGGTGGCCGGCATATCGCTGGTTGGCGCCCAACGCAAGGCGGAAACGGCAGTTGCCATCCTGGCTCCGATCATTGTACTGGGTATTCCCCTGTTCGATGCCTTTCTGGCGGTTGTCAGGCGATGGTATCATCATGTGCCCATCTCGTTCCCAGACCGGCATCATGTACACCATGTCTTGGTGGGCATGGGATACAGCCCTCGCCGCGCGGTCATGATCCTGTATGGCGGGACGGTCATCCTGGGAGGTGCCGCATTGATGGTCACGATGAACCGCGGACGGTTGGTGTTGCTGATCATCGGGGCACTGCTGATGCTGGTGTATGTCGGGGTGCGGGTTTTTGGCCAGGTTGGATTCCGTGATGTCGTTGGACGTCTATTGGATGGTCAGGAGGAACGGGATCGCCGGACCGTTCTACGGGTCTCCATTGAGCAGTCCGGTTTGCGCATGCGGCAAGCTGCCAGCCTTCAGGAATTATGGGAGGCCTGTTGCACGTGTTTCGAAGCGATGCAGGTTTCACGGGTGCGTTTGCAGGCGCAGCGAACCGGCAAGACGGCGATGGATTACCGATGGGCGAGGACGGTAACGGATGATCAGCCCGATCCGCCCGAACGGTCGGCGGATTGCTGGACCATGACGATGGGCCTGCGGTGTTCGGGGAGTGTGTGTGGAACCCTGGCCATCGAGCGACGCGGTGCCCGGGCAGCCCATCAATGCATGGATTGTGAGTTGCTGGAAAAAGTTCGGTGGTTCATTGAAATGGCGCCGGTTTGGATCGCCTTTTGCAGGGATTCCGCTGAATTGCCCGGATAAATCCTTCGAATTGCCCGCCTTGGTAGTTGCCATGCCTCAACCCGTTCAGCTGCAATCCGCCATGCGTCGCCTGTTTACGGGTACCCTGTGGACCGCCATCGGTGCGGTAGGTGCGCGATGTCTGAGTGTGGTGGGTGCGGTGTTGGCTGCCCGTTTGCTGGGGCGTGAAGATTTCGGTGCCCTGGGAATCGTGCAAAGCACCGTTGGCATGTTTGGCGTGCTGGCAGGTTTTGGCCTGGGTGCAACCTCCACCCGACATATTGCCCAACTGCGGCTGACGGACCCCGTGCGTGCCGGCCGGATATTGACCCTGTGTATTGTGACGGGGTGGGGGACGAGCCTGCTGATGGCCGGAGCGATGGCGGGGGCGGCCCCCTGGCTATCGGCCCGGATTCTGGCGCGTCCGGATCTGTGCGACGTGATACGGATCGGCGCCTGGATGTTGTTTTGGGGTGGGGTCAACGGTATGCAAATGGGTACCTTGGCGGGGTTGGAGGCGTTTCGGACAACCGCATGGATCAATATGGTGGTCGGGTTGACCGGGATACCGATGACCGTATTGGGCATTTATTGGGGTGGTCTGCGAGGCGGAGTCTGGGGCTTGGTTGCCGCGTCGGTTCTGAATTGGACCTTAAACCACATCATGCTTCGCCGCTTGTGCGCGCGCGCCAATCTCCGGTTGACACGTCACGGATGGTGGGAGGAACGGGCGGTTCTGACGCGGTTCAGTATCCCCAGCATGTTGTCGGTCATGATGGTGGGGCCGGTCTGGTGGGCTTGCCAGGCGATCCTGGTGAATCAGGCCGATGGGTATGCCCAACTGGGGTTGTTCAATGCCGCAGCCCGCATCAAGCAGCTGCCGGAATCAATCGCGGGACTGTTGATGGTCCCCCTGATGCCGATCTTGTCGGATCTGCATGGCCGCAGGGATGTTGAGGGGTACGGTCGAATACTCAGGGCGGCTTTTGGTATCTATGCGTTGGTAATTGTCCCGGTGTCACTGCTGCAAGCGGCGGTTCCATCCCTGACCTTGATGCCGTTCGGCTCCGAATATTCGACATCACCCGGGCTGGTTCGCTTTCTGATGTTACATGCTGTCATGGTTGGTTTATATGCCCCGCTGGGCCAGGTTATTGCCAGTGCGGGAAGAATGTGGGTGGGTTTCTTTCATAATCTTGCATGGGGCATAATCTGTTTACTGTTGGCCGGTTGGTTGATCCCTGCCTGGGGTGCGGCTGGTTTGGCGGCTTCACAGGCCGTGGCTTTTCTCTGTGTGTCGCTTCCATTCCTGTGGTATCTGAATTTAAAGGATAGGGATTTGGTTCGGAATCTTCCCTTGTTCCGTTGGACGGGGATTGCCTTGTTCGCCCTGGTTGTGGTGGTCTGGTTTCCTTCAGACGTTTATCCCGGTTGGTCGGGGATAGGGGGACTTTTCGTTGGAATCGGGTTCGGTTCCTGGATGGTGTATGAAATGCGAACCCTGTGGAATGGATTGCTGGGTGTGTTTGTGCAACGATGGCGATCCCGACCGCCTTCATGAAGGCCCTGTAACATGCGTGTGGATAAACCGGCCGGACTGGTGGTGTTGTGGGCAAACTGGGATTCCGTACTCCACCTGTTCCGTGGGTTGCCGGTTTCGATTCCGCGCTTGATGGTGCGGGTTTCCAATGTGTCCCTGGCCCGGAACCTGGGTTGGCCTTGGTTAGGGGACCCGTCCCCGTTGCCTGATGGCGAAGGACAATGGCTGAGCCGGTATGTGTTTCCACCCGGATGGCATTCGATTCTCGGGCCCATACTGGGCCGGCTGATGGTGATACGTGTCAAACGGGATTGTTCCCGGGTGAATATTCGGCCGGATACCCTATGCCTGGTGCAACCCATGCCCGGTTGGGAAACGGTACGGCAACGGTTGGGAGCGAAGCATCTGTTGTATTACTGTGTGGATGATTATCGTGCCATGCGACCGGAGCGGTCGAGCCGGATCGAGGCGCTTGAGGATGCAATCGTTCGCCAGGCCGATCGTGTGGTCTGTGCGTCACGGTTTATGCAGCAGGAATTAATCCGGCGTAATCCGGCGGCAACGGCACGGATTGTCCATGTGTCCAATGGGGTGGATGCGTCTTTTCTGGTCCCGTCTCCATTGAAGATGCCGGATCCGCTGCCCGTTGATGTGTCGCACCTGCGGCGCCCGGTGTTGGGGTATCTGGGTGGAATGGAAGGCCGTATTGACTGGCCATTATTGATCCGGGTGGTTCAATCCATTCCGGATTGCAGCCTGTTGATGATCGGCCCGCTTCCCCGGCTTGGAACGGAAGATGCCGTATGGATGGAACGGCTGAAATCAAACCAAACGGTGTGTTTTGCCGGACCAAGGCCGCAATCCCGGATCATGGAATACATCCGGGCTTTTGATGTCTGCCTGATTCCGGAACCCTTGCGACCGTTAAATATCGCGGGTTGCCCCCAGAAACTCTGGAACTACCTGGCCAGTTCACGGCCGGTGGTCTCGACGGCGGTCCCCGAACAAATGCTGCATGAACCGCTTGTTCTGGTGGGACGTTCCCATGCTGAATTTGTTGAACGCATATCCGGGGCGTTGCATAGCGCCGGTGATGAGGCTTTAGCACGCCAGCGGCTTGAGTTGGCCAGGGTGCATACCTGGAAGTCGTTGTCAGGGCGTTTGGTTGACCATTTGAAAACTTTTGGGATATTGCCATCGGATAAAGGATGATCATGCGTATCGCGTGGGTCATAGGCGCCATTGGACATGGAGGGGTCTTGTCGGTAAGCGTCGCAGCGGCGGAAGCCGTTGCAGCGTCCGGGAGGCATGCGGTGTTTCTGGTCGCCCTGCATCGTGCGTTGCCGGACTTTGTGCCGCCTCGTAACGTCCAAACCGTGGTGTTGAACCTTCCGTTTGAACGCCTGGCTGCCGGTCGGGGTTTTCTACAATGGCTGGCGAAACATCCGATGGACGTTGTGTTGTCGAATGACGCCTCCAACTTGGAACCCGCCTGGTCATACTTCCCGCCGCAAGTAACCCTGATACCGGTATTGCATGAGATCGGGGAAGGGTGGTGGCGAGGAATGGTTCAACAGGCTGATGCGCTGGATGGTGTGATAACGGTTTCCCGGTTTGTTGAGGATGCCTTGCGGCGGAACCTTTCGCGGGAGGCCTTTCCTATATGGACGATTCTTAACGGAACACAGACAGACCGGCCGGTGCCGGTCCGCCAACCCGGCAAGCCGCTGCGTTTGTTGTATGCCGGCGGGAATGATCCCATGAAAGGGATTCATGACCTGCCGCGGATTGTCCGTGAATTGGTGAAATTGAGAGTGCCGTTCAGCTTGTGCCTGGTGGGAAGTGTCGATCCCGATGTGGTGCAGGGTTTGGCTCGCCTGATCGATGGCGACCGTTTGGAGCTTGCGGGGCATCTTCCCCGGCCGGAATGCCTTAAGCGGATGGAACAGGCCGACTTGCTCCTGATGCCATCTCGGGCGGAGCCGTTCGGCATGATAACCGTCGAAGCCATGGTGGCCGGCTGTGTCCCCCTCGCGTATGACATGCCGTCCGGAACCCGTGAGATCGTTGCCCATGGGGAGACCGGATTCCTGGTTACCCCGGGGTCGGGTCGGGCGGTTGCGCGGATCGTTGTGGAACTGGATGCGGATCGTGAACGATTGGCGATGTTGTCCCTTCATGCATCCCGCGTTGCGCGCTCCCGGTTCTCGGCCTCCCGGATGGGGATGGAGTATGAATCCTGCCTCAAAGGTTGCCGGGCCGCGCATGATCAACGTGGTTGCCGGCGTAAACCGGCGGATGCCTTAACCGTGAAACGGTACCGGTACCGGGGGTGGTGGTGGATCCCGAAACCCATCCGTATCCGCCTGCGCCGATGGGCGGAGCAACGGGTCCGACTGGCCGGCTGGGTGAGGGCTCACCGCGGATAACATGAAACCCGGTTTAAACGATCCGATGCGTAGGATGCGGGCTGATCCTGAAGGGCCGGCATATTTCCGGGCTGTACGCCATGCGGATGGGATCCAGACGGTGGGATTGTGGTTGTCAACCCTGGCCGTTCTGGCCTTGCGCCTGGCAGGGCCGGATGCCGCCTCGATTCAGCTGGTTCTCCTGGTGCTGGCGGGATGGATGGTTGCCGTCGAGGCCTATCTGTTTATGCGTAACGACACGTTCATATTAAGGGGAAAAACGGCCTATTTGCTGGGATTCTTTACCTACATATTATTGAGTCCAACACTCGGTTCCATCTATACGTATCCGGCAGCTCCTCGAGCCGTTGCAACCGCCGTCGGTGCATGCCTGTTGTTCCTGTCATCGGTGATGACCATGTATTGTGCGGTGGATGGAACCCGTCCAATGCATCGTTCGGTATTGGAGGGGTTTGTCGTATCCATTGATCCGCGCCGTCTGATGAACCTGCTCCTGCTGTGTTTTGTCCCGGCGATCCTGTTGCGGATTCTGTTACAGGACTGGTCCACTGTGACCAGTGTCCTGGCGGGACTGTTTGGCATCGGATCACAACCCTGGAGACATACGGGGTTCGGCAATTCCCTGGTGGTGTTCGCCCCGATTCACTGGTTATATGCGCTGGTGCCGGGGATTAGCGGATTGGGATGGGCACTTGGCGCAAGATACAAACCCTTGCGCCCCCTGGTGGTGATGGTCTGGCTGTTTGTGTTTCCGGCGCTGATGCTCCAGCGATCACGCGGCTTGCTGATATCGTCCCTGGTGCTGGTGCTGGCCAGCATCCTGCTGGTGTCAAATGACCGTCGGGTGCGCCGGAACCTGTACCTGGTGTTCATTCTGTTGCTTCCGCTGGTGACCATGCTGGCGAATCTTCTGTTGGTGGACCGGGGTTCGGGACGGGTGGCCACCCAAATGGTCGAAGGATCCCTGGATGAATATCAACTGGAAGCGGATCCCCGGACACTGATGGAAGATAATCTCTATTATTTTACGGGAACAGCCGGTGTGGTTCCGGACGTGGTGCCGCATCGTTCCGCCCTGGAATTATATTACTACATGGCCATCAACCCGATCCCCCGTGTATTATGGCCGGATAAACCTTGGATGAGCCAGAAATACCTCGGTAAGATTCGGCCCTATTATGCCGCCATCACGATTGTGGGCGATTTTTATGTGTACGGCGGATGGTGGCACGTGTTGATCGGAGGGTTGGTGTTTGGCTGGGTGCTCAAACGGATCGATATATTCGGCAAATCGAAAGCCAATCCGGAAACCGGTCGGGTATTGCTGTATGCCTCTTTGATCCTGGCGTTGTTTTTTTCCATCCGCGCGTTATGGAGCCTGGTCGTCAGCATCTATTCGATTCTTACCCTGATGATCCTCCTTTGGATGATCCGGCATCAGGTGAATCGTGCTGGTAACGCAGGATGCCAGAATGCCTCCATTTTCGGGGCCATCCTGCAAAAGGATTCCAATTCAAAGTCGGAGGAGTGACCGGATGATGGCAACATCCCGCGCGCAGCGTGTTTTGATGATCCGGTGGAATGGCCCGGCGCTTTTTCGAAATCTGGTGACCCTCGCCAATGGTTTGCAACGCAATGGCTGGGATGTGACCATTGCATCGGTTGTCGATGACCCGCAACAGGATGTATCCCTGTTGTCCTCCATACGGCGCCTGGCTTTCGAATCCATGGGAGATGGAGTAGGACGCTCCCTTGCCATGCGTGTCCGTCGTTTGAATTGGTTGTGCCGGGTGCTGCGCGATTCGGCTCCCGATCTCATATATGTCATGGACAGCTGGACCTTGCCCTTGTTTATTCCGGCACGTTTGCTTGCCGGGCGATCGGCAGACTGTCCGTGGGTTTACCATACCGTCGACTGGATTGAGCCGCACCGACACCCCGTCCATGCATGGGTCGAACGTTGGGCCTGCCACCATGCGGCACGGGTGATCAATACCGACCGGAGCCGGGCTCGCATGCAACAGGCGATATACCGGCTCAAAGAAACCCCTTTATTCATGCCGAATTACCTGAGTCTGAACGAGACCGTCCCAGGTCCAGACAATTCCCTTCGCCTCGAATTGTTGCCGGGACTGGGATCATCTGACCGGCAGCTTCTGGTCAATCCCACCATGGCTTCACCGACGCGGATGGTCCTGGAACTGATTCGGGCCCTGGCCGCGACCGATCCGCGCATCTGTCTCCTGCAGTTTGTGGTGGATTCCACCTATGGACGGGAATGCAGGCGCCTGGTTGCGGATCTCCATCTTGAAAATCGAGTCCATTTCCATGAACCGGTGAGCTACCGGGACATCATGCGGATGGTCGCCTGTGCCGACCTGGGGGTCATATTTCATGATCACCGGCCCAGTAGCGGATATTTCATGTGTAATGCGGATCGCCTGGGACTGTATGCCGCCTGTGGTCTTCCCTGTATCGCTTCCGACTATCCGAACATGGAGGCCCTGGTGTACCGCCATGGGTTGGGGGAATGTTGTAATCCGTATGACCCGGAATCCGTGTCGGTAACGCTGACTCGGATGATGGCGGATCCGGAACGTCTGGCTGCTTACCGGAAACGGGTTCGGGAAGCATTCCAATCGGATCTCAATTTCGAGGCCCATGGCGGCCGTCTTCTGGAAGCGCTACAACGGGTGGTTGCAGCATCATGATGCAGCTGAAACAGGACCCCCGTGTGGTGGTTGCTCAACTGGGCGCCCGCATGCGCTATGCGGTCCCCGGTCAATTGTTCCGACGGGGATGTCTTGCCCGCTGCTATACGGATTGGTTGCGGTTTGATGCCGGGATTCCGATGGATCAAATCACCCAGTTCCGTGCCCTGGCGCTGCAGTACTGGCTGGCCCAGCGGATCGGTTCGTCGGTAACCCGACGCAACAGCCATCTCTGGGCGGGTGAACAATTCAACCGGCAGATTCTCGCCTCGCAACCATGGGCGAACGGATGCAATGTGTTTTACGGTTTCAAGACGGCAGCGCTTGAATTGCTGGTATCCGCCCGGTCCGCCGGTGTCCATGGAATTCTCGAGCAGACCAGTGCCCCGTTGACCATTGAGCAACGGATCATGACGGATGCGGCGCGACGCTGGCCAGGTTGGGAGAATGTTCCGGTTCCCTGGCCGGCCTATTCGGCGCGTGAGCGTGAGGAATGGCGTCAGGCGGCATCGATTGTCTGTGGTTCGGAATTTGTGCGGGAAGGACTGGTGACGGAAGGCGTACCCGCCGGGAAAATCCATGTGGTGCCGTATGGCGTGGAACCACCGGCTGTATCCGATCCAGGTTCGGCGGACCTGGCCCGAGTTCCGGCCTGTTTACACCTTGCACGC
Organism: Lentisphaerae bacterium RIFOXYC12_FULL_60_16; assembly: GCA_001803315.1. Lineage (GTDB taxonomy): Bacteria > Verrucomicrobiota > Kiritimatiellia > UBA8416 > YA12-FULL-60-10 > YA12-FULL-60-10. Next base: position 1,270 of record MHBQ01000033.1, on the reverse strand, counting down.
AGGAACGATTCCGAATGTACCATCCTGTATGTCGGGGCAATACGGCTACAGAAGGGGATTCCCTGCTTGCTCGACGCGGCTACCCGATTGAAGCGACCGGGACTGCGCTTCCACCTGGTTGGATCGATCCAATGCGATGAAGGCATGCTGCGCCGGACGGTGCGCGCACCGGTAGAAATAATCGGTCCGGTTCCCTACACGGCGTTGGGGAGCTGGTATGCCGGGGCCGATATATTCTGTTTCCCTTCAATATGCGAAGGCTCTGCCCGCGTCGTGTACGAGGCATTGGCGATGGGACTTCCCGTGGTTACGACCCCCAATGCCGGATCCATTGTGCGGGATGGCGTGGAAGGCCGGATTATCCCCGCCGGAGATGTGGATGCCCTGACTGACGCCCTGGATGACCTGGTGCGCCATCCCGACCGCCGTATGGCGATGGCACAGGCGGCGCTGGAACGTGCGCGTTTCGGTAGTGAAGCGGCTTATGGCAACCGTCTTTTCGATTCGATCCGGCAGGGCTCGGGTGGCGGGAGGGGCGTCTAGTGGCAACGGAAACAAACCGTACACTGGCGGTTGTGTGGCCCCGTTTCGGACCCTACCATCTGGTGCGTCTGGAAGCGGCGTCGGTGCGTCTGGCTTCCGAAGGGTGGAAGGTTCTCGGGGTTGAAGTGGCGCGGACCGACCGTGAATATGCCTGGGCGGTTGTCAAGGGTGCCCGGCAATTCGAACGCGTCACCCTCTGGCAGAACCGTGATTACCAGGATTTGCGATATGATGAATTGCGGCGTGAAATGGCCCGGTTGCTGGATGATCGTCAACCGGATGTGATCGCCATCAATGGTTGGCGATTGGACGAGGCTCGGGCCGCATTTCGCTGGGCCCTGCACAACCAGCGTCGCATCATTATCATGTCGGCCAGCACGGCCATGGATGCCCGGCGCGTATTCTGGCGGGAATGGATCAAACGGCGATTGATCCGGCGTTGCCATGCGGCCCTGGCCGGTGGTTCACCACAACGGCGATACCTCGAACAGTTGGGCATGTGCCCGGAACAAATTGAGGTCGGTTACGATGTGGTGGATAATGACTACTTCGCCACGAGGACCCGATCCGTGCGTGCCGACCGGGCGCATATTTCAAAGGAACGGGGCTGGCCGGAGCGGTCATTCCTCACGTGTTGCCGGTTCCTCGATGTCAAAAACCTCTTCCGTTTGCTTGATGCCTATTGCCTCTATCGTAAAGCGATGGCACAACCCTGGGGATTGGTAAT
>MHBQ01000032.1 GCA_001803315.1 Lentisphaerae bacterium RIFOXYC12_FULL_60_16 | reverse complement strand
TGGAGCCAACCGGAACCCTGGACGTATGCGGATGGCGGGTCCTTCTTCTCGCCCAGTTCGTGTTCGCAACTGGTCCCGTGGAAGGACGGGCGGATCTTCTGGCTGGGCAACATCGCACCGGAGAATCCGTGCGGCAATTCGCCGCGTTACCCGTTCATCATTGGCGAGGTCGATCTGCGTTCCGGCAACCTGCGGCGGGAGACCGTGCGGCGTATCGATGACTGTGCCGTCGACGAGAGTCCCCACCTGACGTTGTCGAACTTTTATGCGCGCGAGGACCGCGTTACCGGCGAATTGCTGCTGCACATGACGCGGCTGTTCGCGAAGGATTTCCGGAAGGATAACACCGTTGACTGGACTGCGGACGCGCAGTTGTACCGGATCGGGGTGTGAGGAATTGCGCGAAACGCAGGTAGGCGAGGCGCTTGCCCTGCGTAGCCCTTGGCGAAGCAGGGTCCCTGCCGAGCCTTCATCCTTACGGATCGATCCAGATGGGGCTGGCCCATCCGGGACCCGGTAGGGCCGGTGGTGTTATATCAAGACCATCGGTGGTGGAACCGGTTCACGGTTTTGCCGGGGAGGTTGGTTTTGGAGCCGGCTCTTCCTTCATCCGGCCGAGGTAGTCCGGCAATTCCACGCCGGCCATGGCGGCGACATCCTGCAGTGGGGGAACGCTGCGGATGAGGCTGGAGACGAAATTGGCCGTGGAGGAGCCCCTGCCGTCGCCGCCGGCGGAATCCCAGACGGTGATCTTGTCGATCTTGAGGTTGCGGATGGCCTCGACCTGTTTGGCCACCACCTGTTCAAGTTTTTCCACCATCAGGAAGGTGGCGGCGGCCTTGGCGTCGCCGTTGCAGCTCCGGACCAACGCGTTGTAGCCGGCGGCCTTGCTGTCGAGCACCTGCCGCAAGCCCTTGGCTTCCGCCTCGTATTTCAGGAGGATGCCGTCGGCCTGGCCGCGGGCTTCGCGGCGGGTTTTTTCCGCCTCGGCTTCCGCGGCGATCTCGATCTTGCGCTTGTCGATTTCCTTCTGAACCACTTCCTCGGCGATCAGGCGTTCCTGTTCGGCCAGGTACTGGACCTTCTGGATCTGGACCTGGGCTTCGCGCTTGGCTACCTCGGCTTTCTGCATGGCAGCGGCCTGTTTGACGGCCAGCAGGGAATTGGAATCGGCGATGTCCGCCTTGGCGGTGTTTTCGCCGCCGACCGCCTGTGCCTCCTGCCCCTGTATATAAATCCGCTGATCGGCTTCCGCCTTCTTCTTGCCCTTCTCGGCGGCGGCGAGGTTCTCGGCCACGCGTACGGTCTGTTCGCGGGTGGCCTCGGCATGCCCGATGGCGCCCACCTTGTCCTGTTCGGCCACGTCCACCTTGGCGCGGTTGATCGCTTCCGAGGCGGCCTTTTTCCCGATGCTCTCGATGTAGGTGGACTCGTCGGTGATGTCGGTGATGTTGACGTTGATCAGGTACAGCCCGATCTTGTTCAGCTCCGGCTCGACATTCTTGCGGATGGATTCCAGGAAGCTTTCCCGGTCCTGGTTGATCTGTTCAATGGTCAGCGAGGCCACGGTCAGGCGCAACTGGCCGAAGATGATTTCCTTGGCCATGGCTTCAATGTCGGTGCTGGCCAGGCCCAGCAGTCGTTCCGCGGCGTTGAGCATGATGTTGGGGTCCACGCTGATGCCCACGGTGAAGGTGCTGGGCACGTTGATGCGGATGTTCTGCATGGACAACGCGTTCTGGAGCGGGATGCTGATCGTCATCGGCGTCAGGCTCAGGTAGGCGTAGTCCTGGATCAGCGGCCAGACCATGATGCCGCCGCCGTGCATGCAGCGGGCGGACCGGTTGTCGGCAACATGCCCGTAGATTACCAGGATGCGGTCCGACGGGCAACGCTTGTAGCGGGTGACCAGGAAAATGATAGTCGAAACAATCAGGATCACAAATGCCATGACGATGACCGGTAACATGGTACACGCTCCCTTGTTGGATGATTTATGCTTTTTCGACCACCAGTACATTTCCGCCGGATACGCGAACGACCTTGATCCGGTCGCCGGTCTTCAATTCCAACGCGGCATCCGTGACGGCATCAAACACCCGCAACTGGCCCTGGACCGCCACCCGGACCTGGCCGGTTTTGCCGGGCACGACGGTCAGGTAGACTTCGCCGTCCTGTCCGATGGCGTTCTCGATGCGCATCGTGCCGTCTGCCTGGAGCCGGTTCATGCCGACGAACAGGCGGCCGATGACCCATACCGTGAAAAAGCCGGCGAAGGTGCCGCCCAGTAAAGCCCAGCCGTGGGCCAGGCTGGCGTTCCGGGAGAGGGCGAGCGCCACCAGCCCGAACATCATGAAGAAGGCGGTGAGGCTCTGGAGGGACAGCACCTTGAAACTGGCGTCGGCATCGCCGTGGATGTCGGTGATGTCGCCGCTTATGTCATCCGGGCTGTCGTGTCCGATGAACATGAGGATGGTGCGGATGATGAACAGGAGACCGCCGAACAACGCGCAGGACGCATAGAACTTCTGCAGGATGGTCAACGATTCAAGAAAGGCCGTCATGGATACCCTCCCGTTTGCGATAGACTGCACACCAACCGTGCCATAGTAAAACTGCTTTCCGATGGAAATCCAGCATTATCAGTGGTCGGGGAGCGAGTTGAGGTCGCCGGGCGCCACCCAGACACGGCGGGTCAGTTCGTCATCCGTCCGGTCCTTGTCGACACCGGATGCCAGCAGGAGTGAGCGCAGTTGCTGGATGGTTTCATCTGCATATGGTTCGATCCGCAAGGCCCACGCGAAGGCAGTGAGTGCCGGTTCCGTGTGCCCGAGTGCGGCGTAGGCGCGTCCCAGGTTGGACAATGCTCGATACCGCACGTAATGCTCCGACTGGTCCGCATGGTACTGCGGGATTTTCGGTGGGGGTGGAGGGGTTTTGTGACTGTGGACCTGCCGGGTATGGTGAAGGGTGTAAAGAAAATGCGGGATGGCCTCGGCCGTGCAGCCGGTTTCACAAAGGGCAACCGCCAGGGCGTTCCGGGCACGCCAGGCATGCGGACGAATTGCGATATTGTGGGTCCAGAGTGCAATTTCAGAATGGAATTCCCGGTTGGCCGCGATGGTCAGCCAGCCGGACAGGAGGGCCAGGGCCGTGAAGAAAGCCGATAACGTCTGGGTGGCTGACCGGTGGTGTAAACGTGCAGTGAGCCAGGCGCCAGCCATGATGAGCGGGAAGATGACGGCAGCAAGCGGGAGGTACAGTCGGTGCAGAAATAACAGGTCGTCCAGAGGAAGGACGCTGGATGATGGCGCCAGGATTAGGAAAAAAGCCACCAGCGGGAATCCGACGCGGTGTCGCCGGATCAGTGTGTAAACGGCTGCAACCGCCATCCCTCCGACGGCCAGGGTCGGTAACGCCACGCCGGTAAAGCCCACCGCGACCGGCCAGTTGTAATCCAGTACGAGGGGATGCGGAACCAGGGCCAGCCGGATGTACTGCAGGATGACTCCGGGTTGCGATAACAGGTATTCCAGCCGGGAAACGGAAGTCGCCGGTATTGATACCGACGAGATGGATGCCGCCACACGCATGCCCACCCTGGCCACGGCCTGTTGGGCTTGAAACGTTGCCGCGGCAGTGATCAGCCAGGTGCCGGCCAGCGCCTGGTAATACCCGCTACGCCGGGTTCGCATTTCCCGGATCGATCGTGCAACCAGCAGGTAATCGAAGGCGGCGATCACCAGCGGTGCCACGGCGATGTTTTCCTTGGTGCCGACCCCGAGCCAGCAGACCGCGACGGATCCCGCCAGCCAGGCGGCCGGACGTGTGGCGGCCAGGGACCGGATGAACGCGTACAGGCTTCCCATGACGCACAGGGACATCGCCAGTTCGTACCGCTGGCAGAGATAGGTCACGGCATATGCCTGGATCGGGTGAATGGCCCAGAGCAGGGCGGTCACGAATCCGATGCCGGTTGCCTGTTGTGCGGCCCATTCCGGGATGCCGGGCAACGCCAGCGTGCGGCAAACGATGCCGTATAGCAGCAGGGCCGCTGCCAGATGTATCAGCAGGTTGACTGCATGGAAGTGTGCGGCGTGGAACCCGCCCGCCAGGGCATATTGAAAGGTGAAACTCAAGTCCACCAGGAGCCGGTTCCAGGTCAGCGGCAGGGTCCCGTTCAGTACGTGCGGGGCTTCCAGGATAACACGGTAATCATCCAGGATGAAAACCCCCTGGAAACTGTTGAGGTACGGAATGATAATAGCGGCTGTGAGCAGCCAGGGAATGAAACGACGCCGTGGGGTGGTACCCCGGCTGGTTGGTCCCGGTTGGTCTGGTCGAGCAGCCTTGCTGTCCATGTGGCGAGTATTGGGCGGGCATCCGGCCGCTGGCAAGTCCGGAAAGTGTTGGTGCGGCGGTCGCGCTTGAACTTGACGTACCCCGTGGGGGTTCGGTTATGGTCCGGACCAACCACACGAGGTGTTGAATGAACTTGAAACTGATCGCTCCCGAATTGTTTGTGACCAAGCCGCATGATCTGTGGGCCAAACGGTGGCTGTTGCTTACCGCCGGAGACTTCAAGGCCGCAAAATTCAACACGATGACCGTGGCGTGGGGTTCCTTCGGCACCATGTGGAGCCTGCCGTTTGCCATGGTGGTGGTCCGTCCCTCCCGCTATACCTATGAATTCATGGAGCAATACGATTCGTTCACCCTGGCGGCATTGCCGGAAAAACATCGTCCGGCCATGCAGTTGTTGGGAACCCGATCCGGCCGGGATGGTGACAAGATTGCCGCGGCAAAACTTACACCCGTGGCGTCCGGCACGGTGGATGCGCCCTCCTTTGCCGAGGCAGAACTGGTGCTGGAATGCCGCAAGATGTACCGTGACCGGATGGATCCCAAGGGCTTTATACGGGATGCGGTGGCCGCCAACTATCCCGGCAAACGGGATTATCATGCCATTTATTTCGGGGAAATCCTTGCGATCCGCGGTGTAGCCGCGTATGCGGGGCGATGACCTTGAAACCGAATATCCTGTTTATCCTGACCGACGATCAGCGGTTCGACATGCTGGGCCGGCTTGGACAGGCTCCGGTTCAGACCCCGAACCTGGACCGCCTGGCGGCATCCGGCACCCGGTTCACCCATGCCTTCATTCCCGGCGGCACCTGCGGGGCGGTGTGCATGCCCAGCCGGGCGATGATCCATTCCGGTCGCAGCCTCTTCCGGATCCAGGGCTGCGGTGAGGCCGTTCCCGCGGAACATGCCCTGTTGGGTGAAACCCTCCGCACCGCCGGGTACGACACTTACGGAATCGGCAAGTGGCATAACGGCCCCACGGCGTATGCCCGCAGTTTCACGGATGGCGCCGAGATATTCTTCGGTGGCATGGCGGATCATTGGAACGTGCCGGCCTGCCGGTTTGATCCTACCGGCCGGTACGATACGGCCCAACCCTTGATCCGCGACCCGTACCTGACCCGTACCGTCACTTGCCAGGTGTGCGACCATGTGACGCCCGGCGCCCATTCCACCGACCTGTTTGCGGGGGCCGCGGTTGACTTCCTCAAACAACGGACTGCACAAGATCCCTTTTTCCTGTATGTGGCCTTCATGGCGCCGCACGATCCGCGTTCCATGCCGGAACGGTTCATGCAGCAATATGATCCGCAGACCATCGGGCTCCCGCCCAATTTCCGGGCGGAACATGCCATCGATACAGGCGCCCTGCGAATCCGCGATGAGCAGTTGGCCGCGTCGCCGCGCCAGCCGGACGAGATCCGGCGCCACCTGCATGAATATTACGCCATGATCACGCATCTCGATGAGGGGATCGGGCATATCCTGGATGCGCTCCGGGACAGCGGTCGGTGGGATCATACGGTGATCGTCGTTGCGTCGGACAACGGGCTGGCGGTCGGCCAGCACGGATTAATGGGCAAACAGAGCGTGTATGAGCACAGTGTGCGGGTCCCCCTGATCCTGGCCGGGCCCGGTGTTCCGGCCGGGCAGGACCGGGAAGCGCCGGTTTACCTCTCGGACCTGTTCCCGACCCTGGCGGAGATGGCCGGGGTTCCGGTTCCCGCCAGCGTAGAGGGACACAGCCTGGTTCCCTGCCTCTCCGATCCGTTGCACCGGGTGCATGAGGCGCTGTACCTCGCCTATGCTGACTCGATCCGCGGTGTACGCAAGGATGACTGGAAACTGATCGAATATGCAGCCGGCGATACACAGTTGTTCGACCTTGCCAATGATCCGTACGAACAGCACAGTGTGGCGGACCGGCCGGACCAGCAGACGCGCGTTGCGGATTTGAGACGGGACTTGATCCGGTTGCGGGATGCCGGGGATGACCGGTCGCATCCCGCCGGTGCCGCTTTCTGGAGCCGGCGTTCGATCTGAAGGGAGTACCCTCATGCCTATGACGTCACGGGAACGGGTGTTTGCAGCCATTGACCACCGGCCGACGGATCGCATGCCCGCCGATTTTGGCGCTGATGCCGGTGTTGCAAAAGCGGTCATGGCGCGCCTTGGGGTTGCCGATAACGATGCGATGCTGGAAGCGCTGCACATCGACTTCCGGGCAATTCCGGCGCCGTACGGTCAGCCTGATACGGGACCCGACGCGGAGGGTTATATCCGGAACATGTGGGGACTGCTCCGTCGTCCGACGGATCCGGGGGACGGGAAACCGCAGGTGATCTGCCCGTTCAACGAGGACACCACGGTGGACGAGGTACATGCCCACCGGTGGCCGGACGCCGGCGTGCTGGATTTCAGTGCGGTCCGCGCGTCATGCAACCGGGACCATGACCGTTATGTGACCGTAGGCGCACCCTGGAGCCCGTTTTTCCATGAAGTCGGCTGGTTGATCGGGCAGGAGAACCTGTTCATTTGGATGGTGACTCGTCCGGACCTGGTGCATGCCATCATCGGGCATTTCGTCGACTATGAAATTGAGGCGACCCGTCGTTTCTTCGAGGCGGCCGCGGGAGGGGTCGACATTGCCTATGTAGGCAACGATTTCGGTTCCCAGCGTGGCTTGGTCTTTTCACCGGCGATGTGGCAGGAGTTCTACCGGCAGCCATTGAAGCGGTATTTCGATATCGCGCATGATTTCGGATGCCGGGTGATGCAGCATTCCTGCGGGGCGGTACGCGAGTTGATCCCGTCCTGGATTGAGGACGGGGTGGATATGCTCGATCCGGTCCAGGTGCTGGCCGACGGCATGGGACTGGAGGGGCTGGTGCGGGATTTCGGGGACCGGATCACCTTCCACGGCGGCCTCGATACCCAGCAGCTGATGCCTTATGGCACGACAGCCGATGTCCGGGCCACCGTGCGGCGGTACCGTGACCTGACGCGGGACCGGGGCGGTTACGTGTTGACGGGAAGCCAGTCCTTCATCGAGGACATTCCGGTGGACAACATCCTCGCCGCCTACGACGAGAATGTGCGATATGCCTGAAACCGGCTACTTCCGGTTAGACACGGCTTCCACTTCGAGTTCGAAGAGGAGGTCAGGCCGGCAGATGGTGCCGCGGGTGAGTACCAGCGGGATGGCGGGCAGGTCGGGGATGCGGCCCGTCTTGTCCGGTGCCGGAAACCCGACGCCGGGCTTGACGTAGGCGATGGCCCGCACGACATCGGTCCATTGCATGTGCCGGGATTCCAGGATGGCCTGCACCACGGCCAGAGTTTGCTTCACTTGCCCCTGTAAGTCGCCGACATGGATTGTGGCGCCGCCGGGGGCGATGCTGGCTGTGCCGGAAATTGTGAGGCGCTGGGTGTCCGGCGTGGTGATTTCCACGGCCCGGCTGAAGGCGCTCCCATAGGCTGCGGGAGGTCCCTGAAGGGGGGAATCCACCGGTGTGATCCGGACCTTTGATCCGGGTAGCGGGCGGATGGCCATCAATTCCGCCACCAAGGCGACCGGGGCGGTATGACTCATTCCAACACCGGTGCTGGCGGGATAAGACCTTATGGATCGGGCTGCGAAGGCGTCATGGCGTGCCCGGTTGAACTCGCCGTACCAGTCCAGAATGTCGCGCAGGAACCACCAGGTCCGGAACACCTCGGTGAATGACATGCCGGCCGCTGCCAGGGCTGCGTCCATCGTTGCAAAGGCGTCGGCCGCCTGAAGTTCGGGTGGCTGGTGCGGATTGCGCGGAGTGATGCCGCACAGGCAGGCAATGCGGGACGAGGTGTCCGTGAAGATGGATCCGACCCGGACACCGTTGATCAGAATGGGTTCCACGGAACATCCCTCCACGCCGTGGATCAGGATGCCGGCCAGGGGTTGTTGGTGTCCGGGACAACCTACCCGGGAGACCGGTGGGTCGGATGCGGGTTGTGAGCCGGGGGTTTCACCGGTGCCGAATACGGTTTGCCGGAGTATGTGAATGCCGGGATGATCCGCGAAAAAACGGTCCACACGCAGGAATACGGCGTCCGCGGGTTCGCCAGCGACGGGGGTTGACGTAAGAAACCATTCCGTCAGGTTTTGCCGGGCAACCGGGATGGCGTGGAATCCGGGTATGGATGGAGGTGTCATATCCTGTTGACGGGATTCATTGAGACGTCCTACAACTCTCTGGTAACGTATGACCGGGAGTTTCGGGGAACCGGGGGCTGTTTGTCAAGACGGGCCGGGGTAAGAAAGGCGATTATGAGCGAACGTCGTATGGATTTTGCCGCGTTGTGCAAACGTCTCGGCAAGTCCGCTCCTTACATCCGGACGCTCCAGGTACGCTTGACCCTGCCGATCCCGGATGACGGGCGATACAGTGAGTCCTACGAAAAATTCATGCGGGGACTGGTTTCATTGCGGACCCTCTCCGTTCCCTTCGAGGAGATCGGCGCCCTGCTGGCCCTGGAAAAGAAACTGCTGCAGTTGCTGAACATCGACACGCTGGAACCTTCCCACACATGGTTCCTGGACGGGTACCGGTCCCCCTTCGCCTCGGATTCCTGCCTGCTGATTACGGGCTATGATCTGAGCGGTTTGATTCATTCCGGCGGGGTGCAGAGCCAGTTGGACTTCAGCGGACGGAAGGCGGAACTCTTTTCCGGTTCTGAAATGGGTGAAGACGCACGGCGCGTATACGACCTGTGGCTCGAACGGGTCCAGGCCATCCGGGCCAGGGTACGGACGGAAGTGCCGATTCTACGATACTCCCTGTTATGGGCCAATCATTCGGTACACTGACAGGATCCGGGGGAAAGGGGATTCAACGGTGCTGGAGATTGAGATACCGGGTTGCAAGAAGCTGCGTGCCGCATTCCTGGTGACCGACTACAACGGGACCTTGGCGTGCGATGGCCGGCTGATCGAAGGTGTTGCGCCCCTGCTGTGCGCCGTCGCGGCCATCCTGGAAGTGCATGTCGTCACCGCGGACACCTTCGGCATCGCGGCGGAGAACCTCCGGTCGCTGCCGGTAAAATTGAGCCTTTTACCAGCCGGTGGGCAGGATAAACGCAAGGCACGCTATGTCCAGCAACTGGGCGCCGGGAAGACCATTGGCCTGGGGAACGGGCGGAACGACCGGCTCATGTTGAAAGCGGCCGTGTTGGGAATCTGTGTTATTCAAGGCGAGGGGAGCAGTGTTCAGACGTTGCAGGCGGCGGATGTGGTCTGCGGATCCGCTGTC
>MHBQ01000031.1:9348-14618 GCA_001803315.1 Lentisphaerae bacterium RIFOXYC12_FULL_60_16 | reverse complement strand
GCGAAAACCGCCAGCCTCCCGCTCCTCTCGCGCTTTACAGCCTCCCGTTCAATACGAAAATTTCGTTATTTGGAACCGCTGACGCGGCAGAGCATTTTACCGCCCGGGGGTTCGCCAGGCAGCGGTGATCCATTCAGGCGGCCATCCCGGTTAATTGGGGGAGGTTTTCGGGTCAGGCATGACGAAGGAAAAGACCGGGGTGGTTGTGCTGTGTATGGGGGACGGGAGGGGTGTGGGTGGAGCGTGGAAGGTTGGACGTGACATCCAGCGCCGGTTAGTTTCACCAGTCGTCCGTCCGGAACGGGGAGGCCGGAAGGCCTTCCCGGTTGTAGAGCTTGCCGCCCTTCGGGTTCATCGAGTAGGCGTACCGGACCTTGACAGGAACCGGAACCCGGTCGCTCCGCACCTCGACGGTCCTGCCGGCAATCCGCGCGTCGGCCCAATGCCAGGTTCCATCCCCGCCCGCGATCGCGAACTGCCCCAGGACGCCGTTGGTCACCGCATGGACGGGGTCCAGGCCGTTCTTGTCGCCGACCATCAGGCCGCTGCCGACGTGATCGAACCGCAGGACCACCGTGTCGCCCGTGATGCTGAACGAACGGTACAGCGGGCCGGAAAACGGGACCTTCCGATTATAGGTATTGGCAAGCGCCCACCGGGCAAGCCGTTCGCCGACATCCTGCTTGTTGCGCGGGTGGCCACTTGCATCCTCGCCGAGATCGATTGCGACCGCCATGCCGGTGTGGGGCAGTTCCAGGGCGCGCCGTTGCGCTTCGCGGACGGGCACATAGCGGAACGATTCCTCTTCCATCGGACGGATCACCGTATTGCCTTCGTTGGCAAGTTGGACGAAATAGAACGGGAAATCCCCCTGCCCCCAGGCGGCGCGCCAGCCCGTGATCATGGCTTTCAGCTTCTGCTCGTAGATCGCGCCTTCTCCCGGATTTGCTTCGCCGTGATACCACGTCGCGCCGCGGATGGCGAACGGCACCAAGGGGTGCAGAATGCCGTTGAAAATCGTGGTCGGCCCCGGTATCTGGCGGGACGGGGCAGGCAGCAGCGGTTCAGGCGGTACGGGCTTGCCGGCGCTGAGCGCCGCCTTCGCCGCGGGAAGCCACGCGTCGATCGCCGCGAACGCCTCCGTGTGCGCCTGCCGGCCGATGTCGCTTCGCGGATCCCAACGCGCCGCTTCATGGTACATCGCCTGCAGCGCCGGGGCGGGCGATTCCCGACAACCCGCGAGTGGAATCCAGCCTTCAATACCGGTCGACCCGCGATCGAATTCGATCAGCCCCACGGGCGTCTTCAGTTCGCGGTGCAGCGCCCGTCCGAAGAAGTATGCCGTTCCCGCGAAATCCGCCGCCGTTTCGGGCGTGCACACCCGCCATTTTCCACCACCGATGTCCGGCGCGGGAACCGGCGCGCCGCCGCCGGGAACCACAAAGAACCGGAACCGGGGGAAGTCGGCAGCGGCAATCTCACGGGGCGCATCGAAACAGTCCCGGAGCGAAAGCCCCATGTTCGACTGCCCGCTGCATAACCATACCTCACCCACCAGGATGCCTTCGATTTTCGTTTCCCGGTTCTCGATTTTCGACCGGATAACCATGACGCGCGGCTCGGCGGAAACAGACAGGCGATCCAGGGTGATTCGCCAGGCGCCGTCCGGGGCGGCGCGGGCCGTCCGGGTCTGGCCCGCGAAGGTGATGGCGATCTCGTCGCCGGGATCCGCCCAGCCCCAGACAGGCAGCGGCCGATCACACTGGAGGACCATGTCGTTGCCGAAAATAGCGGCCGGTTTCATCCCGGCCCACGCCGGCGCCGCGTGGAGGAGAAACACCAGCGACAGGGCCGCAACAAGCGAATGACCCGCGCCACCCCGCGTCGGATGGCGGATCACATCGCCGGGCGGCGGGACGGTTTCAGGCGGTTGTCGGCGATCGACGTTCATGGTTCCCACGCATCCGTTCGAAACGGCACGGCGGGCAGGCCGTCCCGGTTGTAGAGGTTCGCCCCGACCGGGTTGGAGCCATGGGCATAACGGGCCGCGACGGGAGCCGGGACCTTGTCGCTGCGCACCATCACGGTATTGCCTTCGATGCCGGCATCGGCCAGGAACCATTTCCCGTCGTCTCCGGCGATCGTGAACCCCTTGAGCGTACCGTCTTTCACCTCGACCGGGGGCGCGAGTCCGCGCTTATCCCCGATCATCAGGCCCCCGCCGACATGATCGAACCGGATCGCCATGCGATCGCCTTCGACACGACTGCTCGTGTAGAGCGGCCCGCTCGGGACGATGGCGCGCCCGTATTCCTTGGCCAACGCGATCCGGGCAAACCGTTCGCCGGGATCCTGCCGGTTGCGGCTGTCGCTCACATAATCGCTGACGTCGAACGTGACCGCCAGGCCGGTATTGGGCAGCGCGAGGCACTTGGCCTGTTCCGCGCGCATCCGCGTCCACCCATCGATCACGCCGGGTTTCGCCCCGGTGGCGCCCACCTGTGGCAACAACTCGATGTAGAACGGGAATTCGCCCTGGCCCCACGCCTGGCGCCACCCCTCGATCAGCCCCTTCAGGTAGAAAAAATAGCGGCTGGGTTCGAGACATGAGCTTTCCCCCAGCGACCAGACCACGCCGCGGATTCGCATGGGGATGAGGGGGTGGATCATGCCCTGGTAATGGAGCGATAGTTCACCAATCGACAGGTAGTTCTTGTCGGTGGCGACAAGCGGCGCGGGCAAAAGCGGTTGCCGGGGAATCGGCTGGCCGATAGCGTACGCCTGTCGGGCGGCGGGCAGCCAGGCTTCGACGCGGACAACCGCGGCGGAAAACGCGGCCCGGCCCACGGGCGTGGTGGAATCCCAGCTATCCATCTTCTCGCGCGGCACTTTCAGTTCGGGAATCGACCGGAACGCGGCGGGCGGCATCCAGGCGCGGGCGACGGAATAACGATACGATACGTCGATCACGCCGATCGGCACACCGAGTTCGCGGTTGAGGGCGCGACCGTAGAAATACCCAAGCGCCGAGAACCCGCGGACATTCTCCGGGGTGCAGACCCGCCATTCTCCCAGGATATCGTCAAGCAATTCGTTGCTGCTCCTGGCCCAGACTTTCAGGAGACGCAACGCGGGGTGATTCGCGGCGGGAAGCTCTTCGGCGGCATTGGTGCAGGCATACATTTCCCAGTAAGCGCCGAAATCGCCGCTGACCAGCCACACGTCCCCGACGAGCAGGTTCGAAATCTTCCATTGTCGGTTTTCCAGCCGGGCCCGGACAACGAGATCCCGGGGCTCGGAAGAGGCGGGCATGGGTTCAAGCACGATCCGCCAGGCGCCGTTCGTGGCGGCGCGGGCGGTTTTGGTCTGACCGGCGAACGCGATATGGACCTCGTCGCCGGGCTCGGCCCAGCCCCAGACGGGGACAGGCTGATCGCGTTGGAGTACCATGTTGTCCCCGAAACAATTGGGCAACCGTACGGCAGCCGGGGCGATGGCGGTCAGCCACGCCATGAACAGAATAACGATCAGGGGTCCAGGTATACTATTAACCATAAACATAATCAGGATTCGTTATTCGCCACTGCAAGCAACCGCATCTTCAGTTCCCGTAGCTACGGGTCCTTCGCCGCACGCGCTTGCGGACGCCGGATCGCCGTGCTCACCGTCGAAAAAGATATTTCACCCTACGAATACAGACGTTCCATTGGCAAGTGTTTAATGAATCGGCTGGGATGTGGACTTGTCGAGACGATGCGCCCGTAACATTTTGAAAAACCGCAGGGTGTCGCGTATTGGTCGTATCTTGCTCTTCTCATCGCCATAGATCACCCGGATAGGGACGGCGCCCATCCGTACCCCGCGTTCAGCCAACACCAGCAACACCTCGGACTCAGCTGCAAAGCCACCGGATTTAAGGGATACACCGCCGATGACATCGGCCCGGTACAAGCGGTATCCGCATTGGGTGTCCGGCACCCGTTGCCCCATCTGGCGGCTCAATAGCCAGCTCATGAACCGGTTCGTTAACCGGCGGACCAGGGGCATGGTCCGTGGATCCGCCATCCGATTGCCGACCAACACGCCCACCCCGGTCCGGCGATAGGCATCCAGGAATGCGGGAATATCTTCGGGCGCATGCTGCCCGTCGCCGTCCATGGTCAGGATAACCTCGGTACCCTGGTTAACCGCCTGGCGGATACCATCGTCTAATGAAGCGCCCTTGCCCTGGTTTTTAACATGGCGTAACACCTGCGCACCGGCAGACTCCGCCTCGGCGGCTGTCGCATCGGCGGATCCATCGTCCACTACCAGAACCCACGGACAATATCCCAAAACCCCTTTTACCGTAGCGCCGATGCGCCCACCCTCATTGAAGGCCGGAATCACTGCACAACAACGGATTCCATCGGTTGCCTGGTCCATGCTCATGATTCACCCGTAGTTGTAGTCCGGTTAGGTCTCATTCCCCTGCAGCGACACACGATCAATGCCTTGAGACTCTAATGGAAACCCGTTATAATATCAGCATGTTTTGCACAAACTGGACACGCCGCGATTTTCTACGGATTACGGCCCTGGCCGCAACGGCCTTGCCCGTCGGACGTCCTTTCGCCGCGACAGCGCCCGATGGCCAGGCATTGACCCGTATCGCGGATTTCCATACCCGCAACGAGGATGGAACGGTGGACTGCGAACTCTGTCCCCGTGGCTGCCACATTCCCGAGGGTTCGCGGGGATATTGCCGGATACGCGAGAACCGTGGTGGAATTCTCTATTCCGTCGTCTACGGCCATCCCTGCGCCGTCCACCCGAATGATCCGATCCAGAAGAAACCGTTTTTCCACGTTTATCCGGGATCAAGCGCCTTTTCAATTGCCACGGTCGGATGCAATATTGACTGTAAATTCTGCCAGAACTGGGAAATCTCACAGGCACAACCCGAAGCTGTTCCCAGCCGTTCGTTGACCCCCGACCAGTTGGCGGATGAGGCAAAACAGTCCGGTTCCCGCACCGTGGCGTACACCTACACGGAACCCACCGTCTTCTTCGAATACATGATCGACTGTGCCAAAGCGGTAAAGGACCGGGCGTTGGGCAATGTCGTGGTCTCCAACGGCTTTATCGCCGAGGCTCCCTTGCGCAAGTTGTGCGCCGCTGTCGATGCCATCAAAATCGATCTGAAATCGTTCTCCCAATCGTTCTACGCGGATTGGTGCGACGGGGAACTGCAACCGGTCCTGGATTCCCTGCGGCGGGTCCATGACAGC
>MHBQ01000031.1:0-9338 GCA_001803315.1 Lentisphaerae bacterium RIFOXYC12_FULL_60_16 | reverse complement strand
GGCGGACTGGATTCTCAAACACCTCGGGCCGGACGTTCCGATTCATTTCACCCGGTTTCATCCGAACTACAAGGTACTCAACCTGCCGCCAACCCCCCTTGCCACGCTGGACCGGGCCCGCCTTACGGCACGCCAGGCGGGATGCCGGTATGTCTATGTCGGCAACGTTCCTGGATCCGAGGGAAGCCACACCGACTGTCCATTCTGTAACCATCGGCTGATTGAACGGTATGGCAACGGGGTCCGTTCCAACGTCCTGCAAAAGGGCAAATGCCCGTCATGCCAGGCGGCTATCCCCGGGGTTTGGGATCCGGCGTGATCCGATCCACCATACCAGCATGCCCGCCAGCTTGACCGTTGCCAGCATCCAGCCGGCGCCCTGCAGGCCCAGCACCGGCACCAGCCAGGCACCGGTAACCAGGCATCCGATCAAGGCGCCGCTGTAATCCGCCTGGTACAATCCGGCCATGGCCCCCCCCACCCGTCCCCCCTGCGGGTCGATCCAGGCAACGAGCAGGGGAAACTGGCAACCCGCCAATAATCCGGTCAATGCCGTAAACAGCAGAATGCCGGCGATACCGGCGGCCGGATGCATCGCTGCCAGGGTCCCGCCATGCAGCAACAGGGGAATACCGCATGCCGACACAGCCAGCATGAAATCCGTCAACAGGATGGTCCGGCGGATATTGACGATCCCCCCGAACCGTCGCGCTCGCGCCGTCAGGGCGCCGGCCGCCAGCGCAACCATGAACGTGCCTGAAACGGCACCCACCAGCGAATAGACCGCCCCGGTGATGATCTGCAGGATGAAGAGCAGCATGAGCTCAAGTGACATGGCCAGGCAACCCGTTGTAACCATGACCATCAGGGGCGGCACCTGCACCCGGAAGGACGAACCCCAACGGCCGGCTCCGTGCGTAGTCCATAGCCCCAGGAGCAGGCCGGCGATCATGATACCCACCACCAGTCCCCCACCCCGGCGGACCAGGACACCGTGACCGGATGAAGGATCCCATGGCGTGATCGATTCACCGGTGGTCAGGGCACGAAACCGCAAGGCATCAAGCATGAGCCCGGGACGTTGCATACGATTGACCGGCCCGGCCTGTTCAGTGAGACGTTGCCGGACCTGCTCAATCCGCAGGCTGTCCAGCAGGTCCGTTTCAAGGAAATGATCCGGGTGAAAATAGGCGGTGTCCAACCCCATACCTGCGGACCGTTCCGCCAACGTCTTCCGGTCCAGGGTCAAACCGGCCGTATGATCGCCGGCAAAAAAACGCAGCGGATCGCCCGCCGTGACCAATACAACCGGAAATACGGCTTCCAGGGTACGCCACACCGAACCGGCCAGCCTGGCTGCAACCGGGCTTAACCGTTCCGACGTTTGCAGGGAAAGCACCAGGTATCCGCCCGGCGCCAGCGATTCCCGTACCCGCTGGAAAAACTCCACCGTCCAATAACGGCTGGCTCCCAGGGTCAACGGCGCCGGCAGGTTCAACAGGGCCAGGTCAAACCGTCGGGCGTTTCCCGCCAGGTAACGCCAGGGATCATCATGCACCGCCTGCACGCGTGCCTCCCGCATCACGGCATCCCAGGCGTCCGGCGTGCAGGAGGCAACCAGCATGCCGACGACGGGATCAACATCCACCTGCACGACGGATTCCACCGGATACCGGAGCACTTCGCGCACGGTGTCCGCCGGATTGCCTCCCACCACCAGGACCTTCCGGATGGCGGGATTCTGTGCCGCCACCAGATGCACATCCATTTCCGCCTGTACCGGATCCGGGAAGGCAAAGGCAAACTGCCCGTTCAGGTACAGATTGAACTGGTCATCCTGCTCAAGGACCGTCACCTGCTGGTAACGGCTGGCAACTGAACGGAGCAGCAGAAAACCCGGACCGCCTGCTTCCGTCCGCATTTCGTATCCCATTCCCCTCCAGCGGAAGACCGACAACCGCGAAGCAAGTTTCCCGTGATGGATTTCCCATGCCGCAACAAGTACAAACAAACCGGCGAGGATACGGCATCCCGTCCGGAGGCGCCGGACGGGTCCCAACCAGGCCAATACAGCCAACAGGAGCCCCGGCATCCCCCAGGCCAACGGCATCACCGGGACACGACCCAGAAAGAGGAAGGTCGCCCCGCAACCCCCGACAAAAAAACCCAGCGAATCCCAGGCAAACAGGGTGGATGCCACCCTGCCCGGTTCAGCCTGGCGGACGTCATCCGGCATCCTCCAGGCTGCGAGCGCCGGCGCCGCCATCCCCAGCAGAAACGGGATCGGTCCGACCAGCAGGGGGATGGCCCACCAGAGCCGGGTGGCGGGAATGCCTTCGCCCATCACGATACCGGTCCCCGCCCGGAGCCAGGGGATCAGCCATATCCAGGCAGGCAGGAGCATCGCTGCCAGCAGGATCATGAACCATGCAATCACACCGGTACGTTCACCCCGGTCGCATGGCAACAACCCGAACCCCGCACAACCCAACCCCGCCCACAACAACCATGACGCATAAAACAAACCCATGACCGATTCCGTGCCCTGGCACATCAACAGGAGTTCACGTACCAGCACGATTTGTGAAAGCGCGGCGAGGATGCCTGCCGTAAAAGCCAGCACACGGATGCGGGTGGACTGCCGTCCGCCGGACTGAAGGAAGGGGTCCAGGGTGTTTCCGGCCATAACGGCTACTCAACACTCAATACGACGCTGGAAAACACCTTGAAGGTTGCACCGCGCTTCCAGTCGTCAGGTCCGAGGCCGGCCTTCTGACATAATGACGACAAGGTCTGTTCACGCGTCCAGTGCTGTTCAGTGGCCACTTCGGGAAGGTAAACGGCCCGCCGGTATCCCTTCTCAATGATGATGCCATGCTCCCCCACCAGAAAGGATTCCGGGCCCGGGATTGCGGTGATCGGGCTGAGAATCGACACATGAACCACCAGTCCCGGCAACTCGGCTTCCGTAACCCGGGGAAAGCGATTGTCGCGAAGCGCCGCATTGACGGCGTTGTCATGCACCGACTCATACAATGGAGCCTCGGGGGCCAGGGAACCGATGCATCCGCGCAGTGCATCATGCTGCCGGACCTTCAAGGTTACAAACGTGGCCATGGGCACCTTCAAGCGGTCGGTAATCGCATAACCGTCGAACGAAAACGGTTCACGACCGCCCGCCACGCACCACGCCAGCGTATCACCGGCAATGGCAAACAGGGTGGCTTTTTCTTCCGCCGTCAGACCGGGAGACCATTTCCCGCTGGGCTGTTCATCAATGGTTTTCGACTCGCGATTGGTTGATACCATGGTTGGCTCCTCCCGCCGTGATCCGTCAGCGGCCTCATCCCCGGCCCGACATCCGGATCCCGTCATCAATCCCAGGCCCATTATGACACACCATATCCCGTACAGGTTTCGCATGACAGTTCCCTCAAGTCCTAATACTATGGTTGCCATGAACGTTTATCAAGCGGGGATCAACCGGATACACATTCACGGGACATCCCCGGCACAAGGAGTCATATCATGCGACTGATCCACATCCGCTTCATCCTCATCCCGGCCGTCTTGTTGATGGTGCTCCATACCCCGGCGCCGGCGCAAACCCCGGACAGTCCCGTACAACTGACCTCATCCTTGAAAGCCTCCGGCCAACTGGGGCTCTCGCTCCGCCAGGAAGCCTCGGCATCCATGAAACGCGGGCTCGACTGGCTGGCCGCGCTCCAACGCCCCGACGGATCCTGGTCCGATACGAATTTCCCGGCATTGACCGCCCTGGCGATCTGGCCGTTTATCCAGTCGGATTATCCCGGCAAGGAGGATCGGATCAATCGCGCCGTTTCCTTCCTCCGGAGCTTCGTGCAACCGGACGGTGGAATCTACCGCCCCGTACCGAACCGCAAGGGTGGTGGACTCAGCAACTACAACACGGCCATTTGTATGACGGTATTGCACGCCACCGGGCGAAAAGACCTGGTCGAGGTTATCCAGAAAGCCCGCACCTTCATCGCCGGCAACCAGCATTTCGGCGATGACGAATACCGGGGCGGATTCGGTTACGACCGCCAGACCCAGCGCGCCTACACCGACCTTTTGAACACCTACTATTCTGCCGAAGCCATGCGGGTCACCCAGGATGTCGAGGATTTGCGGCCTGCCGGAGACGCCAAGGTGGACATCAACTGGGCCGAGACCGTTAAATACATCGAACGGCTCCAGAACAAGCCGGCAGCCGGCACCAACGAGGCCGGCGGCTTCGTTTACAACCCCGCCGACCCGAAGGCGGGAACCGTCACCAACCAGCAGGGGGTCGTTGTATTCCGGTCCTACGGAAGCATCACGTATGCGGGACTCCTGGCCCTGATCTATGCCCAGGTGAACCGGGACGACGTCCGTATCCGTTCGGCACTGGACTGGGCGGGGCGGCACTGGTCCCTGGATGAGAATCCCGGCATGGGTCAGGATGGTCTCTTCTTTTTCTTCAACGTCCTCAGCAAGGCGTTGAACGCCGCCGGGCAGGACTTCATTCCCCGTCCGTCGGGTGAACCAGTCGACTGGCGGGCCGACCTGACGCGCAAGTTGATCGCGCTCCAGAAAATCGAGCCGGAGACCGGCGCCGGATACTGGATCAACGACATCAACCGATACTGGGAAGGCGACAAGGTGCTGGTAACCGCCTATACGCTGCGGGCGCTGCAGATGGTCGTACCCTGATCACTTCGGTCCATCGACCCGGATCACACCGTCATCATATGCAGCCGCGATACGGCCACCGGGCGGAACGATAAGAAACGACGAATCCCAGTCGCCGTAGACCAGCTTGCGCAGCAGATCCATCGATCCCGCGAGTTCATCGAAGGACCAGCCCCGCTTGGCGGCGATGGCGCGCGCCTCGTCCCGGAAACAAGTTTCACATGCCAGCCCCATGTTGATGTAGGCCACCCGGTCATAATGCGCCACGGCATCACCCATGGTCTCCATGATGTAGCGGGCATTGTCCTCACCGTATTTCTGCACCAGTTCCTCATACTGCAGGAACAATCCGAGTTTTTGCGAGACGGTCTCGTCTCCGGCGCTTTCCGAATCGTTCCGTTCCAGCCAGCCGCTCGTCAGGTAGTAGGTGCCGGGATGGGCCTCGAAACAGGTCCGGTACCGGGCACGGTCTCCCAGGAACAGTGTGATGCAGTCATGGGCCCGGGGCACCACCAGCGGGATCTGCCCGGCGGTCAGGCCGACAATCCCGTTGTTACATAGCCCATACCCCATCAGGATATGGTCCGCCATATCGGGGGTGACGGCATCGATTCGTTCCTGGATGCGCGGCCGCATTTTTTCCACGCCCAGGTCGTGCAATCCCTTGGGCAGAAATTCCACATCACATCGTACCGGGCTGTTGGCAATCAGCGAGCAGATCTCCCGATAAAATATCTCGCAACTGATCAACCGGTACCGTTTACGGGGGGTCGTTTCCTGAATCATCGGCGCTCCTTGAAAAATTGAACCAGGTTGGTGGTCGCGTTTCGGGGACGTGGATCCACATGGACCGGAAGCCGGTCATACACGCTGTAGACACGGTTCCAATACGCTTGATACAACGAATCATAGTCCGGCGACAGGCCGGAAACCGATTCGAACCATCGTGCAAACCAGAGGAGTTCCCGCCGGTAGGTGTCAACGTCCGGGAGGAATGGAATCGCATGGTTTTCCCGGCCAGCCAGGGCTTCCAGCCGGCCGGACAATTCCCGCATCGCCTGGTGAAAAGGCTCACGATGGTATTCGATGCCTGTCAGGTTACCCCAGTCCGGCACCACTTCAAACAGGGGAAGCAGGGAGACCAGTCCCCTCCCCTCCGGCCCGAACAACCGCACATAGAATGCTTCGGCAAGGCGGTCAGGATCGGCATCCGGTTGAAGGAAGGATTGTGCTGATTCCCAGAGGGACAACTGGTTCAACCCGGGCGTCATGGTAAAACAGATGCCGCCCGCATACGGGGCCGCATCGCGTTCCCGCCGACGTTGTTCGAACAGGCGGCGGAAACGGTAATGCGGGAGAATCGCGTTTTCCCCCTCGGTCAGGCTGAAATCCCAGGTAAATATCCGGTTCGTTTTCACGATTTCCCGGGCCCAGGGAATGGCGGTATCGGGACCGTCGGATTTCCCGTCCGGATTGAACCCCAAATTGATGGCCACCGCCGTTTCAGGAGGAAAATCCGGCAACCGCTTCAGCAGATGCCGCATACTGCGCTCGGCCCGGGCAGGATCAAAAGTCCAGGCGGTATGCTGGTATCCCGGGATGAATTCGTTATTCCAGCCATCCGGCCCCTGCAAGTTGCCCCATGCAAAGAAGGGTGGACCCCAGGTGCCGAACTCGATTTCCGCAGCCGGGATATTCTTCTTGATCAGGCCCGATATTTCCACCGATCGGTCAATGTAGGTTTCAGCGGTGCAACCGTTGAGCGAACAACCGCCCGGATCACCGGGAAAGATCCCCACGACATCCACTCCCGGCAGCGCACGGGTCCAGGAATCCCACAACCAGCGTATTTCACGCCATTCGTCCGGACGATTCGGGCACAAGGTCCGCCAATCCGGACCAACCGTAGCCAGTGAAACCAGCATTTCAACCTTCACCCCGCGGGTATGGGCATGATCACAGACGGCATTCATCATCCGGGCAAAGGAACGACCCCGTTCGGAAGTAACAGTGGATCGACAGAAGCAGAAGGGTTCCAGCCAGAATTCATACACGTTGAATCCGAACGATGCCAGCATATCGATCCATCGCCGCCAGTCAGCCGTTTCCCAGGCGCCGCCCAGTTCCGGCCGCATAAAATTGGGATTGTAGGCATTCAACAGATGCCCGGCAAAATTGTTGTAGCAGATACGTCGATCCCCGAAATTCATGACCCCTCCGGTTGTGTTGCGCCAGCACCCTACTCCGGACTATTCGCCAGCGTCAAGTTCACCACAACCTGTCTCATGGATCGATCCCCCTGTCTCAAATCCGATCCGACACACTCCGGATTGACGTTTCCGGGGCGTTTTCAGCCTGGCACGCGATATGCATAAGTAAATGTCAAATGAAGGATTTACCGCCACCGGGCTATGTTGGGTTCGTGATTGTGGTTGTTCTTGCCCTAGCCAGCGGGTGTTCAGTTTCCGACAACCACGACTCCGTAAATTCAGAAAGCATAACCATGAGTACCAGTGACAAAATCAGCAAATCCGAAGATGAATGGCGACGGCAACTGACCCCCATTCAATATGACATTCTCCGAAAGCGGGGTACGGAACGGCCTTTTTCCGGCGCCTACCACAACCACCACGTGGACGGCGTGTACCATTGTGCAGGCTGCGGGCTCGACCTCTTTCGTTCGGATGCCAAGTTTGACTCCGGATGCGGCTGGCCAAGTTATTTCCAACCAACCGCATCCGACCGGATTATCGAAAAACCTGACAACAGTCATGGCATGGTGCGCACGGAAGTGATATGCCGCCGATGCGGCGGCCATCTGGGGCATGTTTTCAACGACGGTCCGGCCCCGACCGGCTTGCGCTATTGCATCAATTCCGCCGCCATAACTTTTATACCCGATCCACCGGCTCCAAAACCTGAATGACGGCTGCACGCCCACTGCCCGCCCGCGTCGTGCTCATGCCTTGTATTCCACCCCCGCCCTCCTGTAAGGTGGCGTCCAACCGTTCACAAGGAGCCCTTACACGATGAAGCCGCTGGAAGAGGGAAACCAGTTAATGCTGGATTTTAACAAAATCGCAACCATTGCAACCCGCTGTCCGGATGTCATCCCGGTTGCGATTCAACATGCCGATACCCAGGAAGTGATCCTGGTGGCTTACACCAACGAAAAGGCGTTCCGCATGACCGTGGAAACCGGCACGCTGGTTCTCTGGAGCACCTCACGCAACGAATTGTGGGAAAAGGGTAAGACCTCCGGTGAAACCTTTGAACTCATCGAGGCGCGCGTGAATTGCGAGCAAAACTCCCTGCTGTACCGTGTCCGCCCCCGCCGTGGCGCCATCTGCCACACAAAAAATCGCGCCGGCCAGCCCCGTAATTGCTATTACCGGCGGATCCGGCCCGGCACCATGGATCTCGAAAACACCGATCCCTGACCTCCACCTTGAAATTCCGCTGTCCATATTGCCGGCAGGAATTCGGGCCTGACCCGCAGGTCTTCTGTCCGCATTGCCGCAAGACCATGCAGGTGCCGGATTCAATCCGGCACCTGCCCGCCCTGCAACGTCTCAAGGCAAAAGAACGCATTGCCCGCGCCGCTGAACGCCAGCGCCAGGCCATGGGGGGATTCCGTTTTGCCCCCGGCCGCCACCCGGTCACCCTGGTGGCCGTGGTCTTCGCCATGCTCATGGTGGGCGGCATGCTCGTCAGCAGCATCAACAAACCTGAACGGCATGGAACCACGCGTGCATCCCCCACCCTTCGCACATTTGATGAACTGACCGCCCTGCGTATCGCGGTGGAGCGTTTCCGACGGGATTGCGGCCGGTATCCCCACAACCGCGAGGGACTGCTGGCCCTGGTACGCGATCCCGGCTTGCCCGGATGGCGGGGTCCCTATGTCAACCTGGTGAAACCCGACGCCTGGCGTACGCATTACCGGTACCAACGGACGGGCGACACCGTTACCATTTTTTCCTGCGGGCCGGACGGCAAAGCCGGGAATGCCGACGACATCCGGGCACCGGACCCGGAACCCGATGAAGTTGATGCCGACTTGCACGAGCCCGCCCCGGATCCATCGGAACCTGAAACCACGCCCCGGGATGAACCCGGTATCCTGCCGCCTGTACGAATCGGCATCTGATGCCGGATCCCGGCTTGCCATGCCACCGGTCATCCGGTATCAATCCGCCTGTTGATGACAGGCACGCATCCAACAGACACAAACAAACCGGAGTTGCAACATCCGTTGACAGGGACAAGGAAAGGAAAATAGCCGGCAACGGCTGCCCATCATGCCCCTTCTGAGAATTGCCGAAAATGGTCAGGCCCTCGCAACGATCGTGGTGCGCAAAAACGCACCCACAGCGGAACACCACGCAGCCGAACGCCTCAAGCACTATCTCCAGCAGGTGACCGGCGCCGAATTCCCGGTTGCCGGACGCAACCGGCATGGCCCAGCCCTTTACATCGGCCGGTCATCGGAGGTGGATAAACTCCTGGGTTCTTTCGACTGGAACCGCCTGGAGACCGACGGCATTCTCCTCCGGGTCATTGACGAAAACGTCATCCTGGCGGGGCAGACCCCCCGCGGCACCCTCTATGCCGTGTATGAATTCCTCGAACGGGTGCTGGAT